>NZ_JBVJFA010000004.1:102489-318005 GCF_055588085.1 Streptomyces sp. NPDC046303 | reverse complement strand
TAAGCCTTTCAGCGCCGATGGTACTGCAGGGGGGACCCTGTGGGAGAGTAGGACGCCGCCGAACAATCATTGCGGGAAGCCCCGCACCAGCCCTTTCGGGCCCGGTGCGGGGCTTTTCTGCGTTCACCACCAGAACGACGAGGCCGGGGCGCGGATGCGCCGGCGGCCTCCTCCACCGACCGGGCCGGCGAGCTGAGGATCTTCCGATGTTCAGCCGATCACCAGCACGAGGCTGCCGTGAACTTGAACTGACGGCTCGTAGGGTTGGGGGATGGGCTACGACCTCGTCATCTTCAACAACGACGGCGTGCTGGTGGACAGTGAGCCGCTCGCCAACAGCGTCCTCGCGGAGTACCTGACCGAGATCGGGTACCCGACCTCGTACGAGGACTCGCTCCGCAACTACATGGGGGCCCCCGTGCACCAGGTGCGCGACCTCGTCCTCGAGCGGTCCGGGAAGCGGCTGCCGGAGGAGTTCGACGAGACGCTGTCCGCGCGGACCCTGGCGGCCTTCGAGCGGGAGCTGCGGCCCGTGCCCGGAGTGGAGGAGGTGCTCGGGGCGCTGACCGCGCACGGCATCGGGTACTGCCTGGTCTCCTCCGGGAACCACGAGCGAATCCGCGTCGGACACCGGGCGGCCGGACTCGACGGGTGGTTCGAGGAGGAGTGGATCTTCAGCTCCGAGGACGTGCCCCACGGCAAGCCGGCGCCCGACCTGTTCCTGCACGCGGCCCGGTCGATGGGCGTGGAGCCCTCGCGGTGCGTCGTCGTCGAGGACAGCCCGCCGGGCATCGAGGCCGCCGCGGCCGCGGGAATGGACGTGCTCGCGTTCACGGCGATGCTGCCCGCCGACCGGCTCCCCGGGGCCACCGCGTACTTCGGGGACATGAAGCAGCTCCCGGGGCTCCTGCAACTGCCCGTGTGATCTCTCTACCCACGGGTAGTCCCGGGGCCTACGCTGACCCGCCATGACGGTTGACGTGCGGCTGCGGCGCGGGCGCAGCGCCCTGGGGTTGAGCTTCTTCGCGCAGGGTGTGGCCTTCGCGCTGCTCGTGACGCGGATCCCGGCCATCCAGGACCGGTACGGGATATCCGACGGGCTGCTGCCCGCCTTCCTCGCCGCCGTGCCGGTCCTCGCCGGGATCGCCAGCGTCGCCACCGAGCACCTGGTGAAGCGGGTGGCGCCCAGTGCGGTGCTGAGGTGGGCGCAGCCCGTGGTGCTGCTCGCGCTGCTCGGCGTCGGAGCGGGCAGCGAGATGTGGCACGTGGCGGTGGCCCTGGGGGTGTTCGGGCTGTCGGTGGGTGCGCTGGACGCCTCGATGAACATGCTCGGCGTCAGCCTCCAGCGGGAGTACGGGCGCAGCATCATGCTCGGTTTCCACGCCGCGTACAGCCTTGGGGGGATCGCCGGGGCCTCGGCCGCCTGGGCCGGGGCGCATTGGCATCTGGACCTGCTGCCGAGCTATCTGCCGGCTGTGGCGGTGCTGGTGCCGCTGGTCCTGTGGGGCAGCCGCAGCTACGTCGACGCGCCCTTCGAGGCGGCCGGGGAGAAGGGGCTGGGCGCCGGCGGTGGCAAGCTGCTGCTGCCGCTGTGCCTGGTGATGGCGTGCGCGTACATCGGGGACTCGACGGTGGCGAACTGGAGTGCCAAGTACCTCCAGGACGTGCTGGGGAGCTCCGAGCAGCTGGCCACCGTCCCGTACAACGTGTACATGGTCACCACCCTGATCGGGCGGGCCGTCGGGGACCTGGGGGTGCGGCGCTTCGGGGCCGCGGCCGTGGTGCGGGGCGGGACGGTGGTCGCCGCCGCCGGGTTCGCCATCGTGGCGGCGGCGCCCGGGGCGTGGGTGGGGATGCTCGGTTTCACGCTGCTGGGGATCGGGCTGTGCGTGATCGTGCCGCAGACCTTCGCGGCCGCCGGGCGGCTGTTCCCGGGACGTTCGGACACGGCGATCGCCCGGCTGAACATCTTCAACTACGTGGGATTCCTGATCGGGTCGCCGCTCGTCGGCGGGATCGGGGACGCGTGGAGCTACCGGGGCGCGATGCTCGTGCCGATGGTCCTCGTGCTGGTCACACTGTTCTACGCCCGCTCGTTCGGACCGCGGGAGGCCCGATACGGTGTCGGGCATGAGCGGCCGCGGGTTGTTGATGTGGGACGAGGCGGTGACGAAGTATGACTTCGGGCCGAGCCATCCGATGGATCCGGTGCGTCTGGAGCTGACCATGGGCCTGGTGCGGGCCTTCGGGCTGGACCGGGCCATGGAGGTACGGGCGGCCCGCGCGGCCGGGGACTCGACGCTGAGGCTCGTGCACCGGGAGGACTACGTCGCCGCGGTGCAGGAGGTGTCCGCCGATCCCGGTCTCGCGGACGGCTCGTACGGGCTGGGGACCATGGACGATCCGGCGTTCCACGGCATGCACGAGGCGTCCGCGCTGATCGCCGGGCAGTCGGTGGCGGGGGCGGAGGCGCTGTGGCGGGGCGAGGCCGAGCACGCCGTGAACTTCGCGGGCGGGCTGCACCACGCGATGCCGGGCGGGGCGGCCGGTTTCTGTGTGTACAACGACGCGGCGCTGGCGGTGGCCCGGCTGCTGGAGCTGGGGGCCGAGCGGGTCGCGTACGTGGATGTGGACGTGCATCACGGGGACGGCGTACAGGCGGCGTTCTGGGACGACCCGCGGGTGCTGACGATCTCCCTGCACGAGCATCCGCGGACGCTGTTCCCGCAGACGGGCTGGCCGGAGGAGACGGGCGGTGCGGCGGCCGAGGGTTCGGCGGTGAACGTCGCGCTGCCGGCGGGGACCGGGGACGAGGGCTGGCTGCGGGCCTTCCACGCCACGGTGCCGGAGCTGCTGGCGGACTTCCGGCCGCAGGTGCTGGTGACCCAGCACGGCGCCGACACGCACTTCGAGGACCCGCTGGCCCATCTGGCGGTGTCCCTGGACGCCCAGCGGGCCGTACAGGAGGCCTGTCACCGGCTGGCGCACGACTACGCGGACGGGCGGTGGCTGGCGCTCGGCGGCGGCGGGTACGCGGTCGTGGACGTCGTACCGCGGTCCTGGACGCACCTGGTGGCGATCGCCGCGCACCGGCCGATCGACCCGGCGACGGCCGTCCCGGCTTCGTGGCGGGAAGCGGTGTACGCGCGGACGCGGCAGCTGGCGCCGGCCCGGATGACGGACGGGCGTGAGGTGGCGTGGCGGGAATGGGACGCGGGCTACGATCCGGCGGACCGTACGGATCAAGCCGTCCTCGCCGCGCGGCGCGCGGTGTTCCCGCTGCGCGGCCTGCTGACCTGATGATGCATCGTTACGCCAACTGTGCGGCGGTTCTCCGGAATTGATGAACCGCCAGGTGCGGTGGGGCAGCATCGGAGGGTGTTGAGCTCCGGCGCGCTGCGTGCGCATCTGCTGGCCGCCCGGTTGGCCGGGCCCGTCGCGACGTCCCGGGAGGAGAGCCTGCGCAGCTACCGGCTGTTCGCGGCCCGCGATCCCCGGGTGCTGCTCGGGCTGGATCCGGAGTGGGCGTGGGGCGAGGGTGACCTGCTGAGGCTGATGGCGGACAAGTGCGGGGTCTCGGCGGACCCGGCGCACGTCAGCGGGCCGGACGTGATCGATCCGGAGCGGACGATGGCCGCGCTGGAGGCCTTCGCGGGGCGGCTGCGGGCGGCGGCCGGGGCGCGGTCGCCGGTGCTGTTCGGGACGGGGCATCCGCATCGGCTCCTGGGTTTCTACGCCGGATTGGCCGAGGCGATGTCGGCGGCGGGCTGTGTCGTCCTCACCCCGGCGCAGGGTACGAGTGTCGACATGGCGACCCGGTTAGGCGTACGCACGTACCGCATCGATTACGTACGGGGGGTCGCACTGGTGCGGGAGCCCGGCGCGCGGTCACCGGGGAATGCGACCGGCGCGCACTCCCATTCGCCGCTGCCGGTGCGGCTCGCGCTGGGGGCTCTGGCGGAGGCCGGCGGGCCGTTGCCGGAGTTGGTGGTGGGGGATCACGGGTGGGTCTGCGGTGCTGGTCAGCTGGGTGTGGAGGCGATCGGGCTGGCGGATACGGACGATCCGGCGCTGTTCGTGGGGGAGGCCGAGGGGCGGGTCTCGGTGGCCGTTCCGATCGACGATGCGGTGCGTGCGGACTACTACCGGCCGCTGACGCGCTATGTGCTCAATCGGGCGAGTCTGACGGGGCGGCAGGAGTGGCCGTAGCTCCTCTTCCCCACTCGTATCACGCGCCCCTACTCTGGGGAGTGAGCGTGCGACGACGAGGAGTAACCGGAGGGGAAGCCGGTGCCCGTCATGCGCGGAAGGTCAAGGTGTGTCATGGCTGCTGGCGAGAGGCCTCTCAGTGAGGTTCAGTTCCTGACCGTGGCGGAGGTTGCCTCGGTGATGCGAGTGTCGAAGATGACCGTGTACCGGCTGGTGCACAACGGTCATCTGCCCGCAATCCGGGTGGGCCGGTCCTTCCGGGTCCCCGAGAACGCGGTCCACGAGTACCTCCGAGAGTCCTATGTGGGGGTGGAGTCGGCCTGAGACTGACCTCGGCATGCCCTCGGATTACAAGCTCGGAGCTCGGGACGGTAGGCTAGGCCGACGTAGGTCGTGTGGGCCCCGACGCCCCGCACCGAATAAAGAGAAGTGAGCGAGGGTAGTCGTGGGCTCTGTTATCAAGAAGCGGCGCAAGCGGATGGCTAAGAAGAAGCACCGCAAGCTGCTCAAGCGCACCCGCGTCCAGCGCCGTAACAAGAAGTAAACGGCAGCTGTACGTGTTCTCCGCAGCCCCTCCACCAGACTTTGGTGGAGGGGCTGCGGTGCAGCCGGGGGACTTCTTCTAGGGAGGCGCTGAGCTCGTGGGGAAGGTCGTACTCGTCACCGGGGCTGCCCGGCAGCTGGGAGGCCGCTTCGTGCGCCGCATCCAGCGCGACCCGGATGTCGAGCGGGTGATCGCGGTCGACGCGGTGACTCCGCCGCACCGGCTCGGATCGGCCGAGTTCGTCCGTACGGACATCAGGCAGTCGGCGATCGCCCGCGTGCTGGCCGAGCACGCCGTGGACACGGTGGTCCATCTGGCGGTCACCGGAGGCAGCGTGGGGACCGGCGGGGCGCACAGCACCGTCAAGGAAACCAACGTCATCGGGACGATGCAGCTCCTGGGAGCCTGTCAGAAGTCCCCGACGATCCGGCGGCTCGTCGTGAAGTCCAGTACCAGCGTGTACGGGGGCACGGCGCGGGATCCGGCCGTCTTCACCGAGACCACGCAGCCGAAGTCGCTGCCGGCGGGCGGGTTCGCCAAGGACGCCGCCGAGGTCGAGGGCTATGTACGGGGCTTCGCGCGCAGGCGGCCGGACGTCGCGGTGTGCGTGCTGCGGTTCGCGAACATCCTGGGCCCCTTCGCGGATTCGGCGCTCGCCGAGTACTTCTCGATCCCCGTGATGCCGACGGTGCTGGGCTACGACCCGCGGCTGCAGTTCGTCCACGAGGACGACGTGCTCGACGTGCTGCGCCTGGCGGCGAGGGAGCCGCGGCGGGGGACGCTGAACAGTGGGACGTTCAACATCGCGGGGGACGGCGTGCTGCTGCTGTCGCAGTGCTCGCGGCGGCTGGGGCGGCCCACGCTGCCGCTCCTGCTGCCCGCCGTGACGTGGGTGGGGTCGGCGCTGCGGGCGGTCGGGATCACCGACTTCTCGCCGGAGCAGATAAGGCTCCTCACGCACGGCCGGGTCGTGGAGACCTCGCAGATGCGCGACGTGCTCGGCTTCGAGCCGATGTACACGACCGCCGAGACCTTCGCGGACTTCGCCCGGAGCCGTGGGGGCGGGCTGCTGCCGCCGGAGCGGGCGGTGCGGGCCGTGGACCGGGTGGCGGCCGTGCTGAAGGTGGACGGCCTGGAGGCCGACGTGGACGCGGTTGAAGGAGCGCAGAGATAGTGGCGGACGCCAAGGTCATCCCGTTCGACGAGGACCGGCCGCGCCGACGGGTGCCGCGCAAGGTCCGGGTGGTGGCCGCCCCCGAGCCGGCCGTCGAGCCGGCCCCGGAGCGGGTGGAGGAGCCTTCGGCGGCGCCGGAGCAGACGCCCGCGGGGGGCGGCTGGGAGCGGAGGATCGCCGGCGGGCTGGCGTTCCTGCGGCGGCGGGTCACCGGGGAGTACGAGGTCGACGAGTTCGGCTACGACAAGGAGCTGACGGACCAGGTCCTGATGTCCCTGATGCGGCCGCTGTTCGACAAGTACTTCCGGGTCGAGGTCAAGGGCATCGAGAACATCCCGAAGGAGGGTGGTGCGCTGATCGTGGCGAACCACTCGGGGACCCTGCCGCTGGACGGGCTGATGCTCCAGGTGGCCGTGCACGACCGCCATCCCGCGCAGCGGCACCTGCGGCTGCTGGCGGCGGATCTGGTGTTCATGCTGCCGGTGGTCAACGAGCTGGCCCGGAAGGCCGGTCACACCCTGGCGTGCGCGGAGGACGCGCAGCGGCTGCTGGAGGCCGGGGAGCTGGTCGGGGTGATGCCGGAGGGCTTCAAGGGGATAGGGAAGCCGTTCGGAGACCGGTACAAGCTGCAGCGCTTCGGGCGGGGCGGGTTCGTGTCGACGGCGCTGCGTGCGGGGACGCCGATCGTGCCGTGTTCGATCGTGGGGGCGGAGGAGATCTACCCGATGGTCGGCAACGCGAAGACGCTGGCGCGGCTGCTGGGGATTCCGTACTTCCCGATCACGCCGACGTTCCCGTGGCTGGGGCCGCTCGGGGCGGTGCCGTTGCCGACGAAGTGGACGATCCAGTTCGGCGAGCCGATTCCCACCGGGGGTTATGCGGCGGAGGCGGCGGAGGATCCGATGCTGATGTTCAACCTGACGGACCAGGTGCGGGAGCAGATCCAGCACACGCTGTACAAGCTGCTGGTGCAGCGGCGGTCCGTCTTCTTTTGAGCGAGGCGGCCTTCTGAGGGAGGGCAGCGAAAAGCGCCGGCGGGCTGTGAGCAGCCTCGCCGGCGCTTTTCGCGTCCTACTCCGCGTCCTCCGCGTTGATGCCCAGGCCCGGGAGGAGGCCGGGGAGGAGCGGCGGGAGGGTGATGTCGGGCTTGGGCTGGTCCGGGGTGCCCGGGGAGGGCGGGGCCGACTCGCCCGCGGGCGGGTTCAGCAGGTCGCCCGTACCGCCCAGGAGGCCGCCCGGGGTCGGGGGCCGGCTGCTGGTGCCCGAGGGGGACGGCGCGGGGCTGCCCGACGGGGTGCCGGAGGCCGGTGGGGACTGCTGCTTGCCGCTCGGGGCGCCCGGCTTGGCCGGGGTGACCGAGGAGCTGGAGCCGCGGGTCTGCTCGGGTGGCTTGGGGAGCAGGCTCTGCAGCGGCGCCACGTCTTCGTCTATGGCCTGGAAGACCGACTCCACTTCGCCGCCCACGTCGGTGAGCTGCGCGGGGAGCTTCTCCCGGAGCTTGCCCCACGCGTCGCGGTGGGAGCGGGAGAACGAGGACAGCGCCTGGATCGGGCCCAGTTCGCCGTTCCGTTCGTAGGCGGCCTGCAGGAGCCGGTGGCCCTCTCCCGCGTCGTGCTTCACCCCCGCCAGCGCTCGGCGGATCTCGCCCAGGACCTCGTGGTCCAGCACGCTGCCGCCCCGGCCTCGCTCCATCAGCCTGCGGGCTTCCGACAGGCGGTTCGAGGCCTGGTCGAGATAGAGCTCGCCCCGGTCCGAATCGTCGTCGGCCATCCCCAGCTTCAGGTCCTCCATGCCCCGCTTCACGGGGTAGAGGTGGTCACCGGGCAGGGCGTCGGTACTGGCAGCGGCCACTCCGCTGAAGGCCCCCGCGGCCACACCTACGGTGAGACCGCCTGCCGCGATGCCCTTGGACCAGCGGGAGCGGGGCCGCAGTTTCCGGAGCGAGGTCGCCCGGTGGGCGCCGCGGCCGGTCCGCTGTTCGGGCACCAGAGGGTCCGGGGCGGCTCCGCCCCCGGCCCTCTCCTCCAGCACCATGGCCTCCATGGCGGCAACGAGCTGTGCTCGCTGCACCACTTTGACGTCTGGGTCCAGCACTGGGCGCGGCATTCGTTCGCCGAGCACGCTCGCCAGGGCCAACAGCCGGTCGTGGTCGGCAGGTTCGGCAGGTGCCTCGGACTGCTCGGCCGCCGGGTCCGGTTCCGAAAGGTCGGACGGGGTCCGATCCTCCAGGGCCTGGGCGAAGGCGTTCGCCCGCCGGTGCGGAGTCACGTTCGCGATCACTGGCGGCACCTCCTCTCGTCATGACGATCGACTCCCCAGCGTGTCCGGAAGGTTGCCTTCCTTGAGCACATCCACACTTTCGAGTGAGCGGCTTCGGGCAGGGCGTGTCCACAGGGGGTCTGCATTCCGCACAACGAGCGTCGCGGCACTTGGGTTACGGACGAAGGATGATCGGACCACAGCGTCATCGAGGGGTCACCGGATGTATGTGAGTTTGTGTTGATCTGTGAAGGGGGTCAGCGGGCGTCGTCCGGGAGGAGACGGGCCAGTGTGCGGACCGCCCGGTACTGGAGCGTTTTGATCGCTCCTTCGTTCTTCCCCATGACCCGGGCCGTCTCGGCGACCGAGAGGCCTTGCAGGAAGCGCAGGGTCACGCACTCCTGCTGCTGCGGATTGAGTTTCCGTACGGCTTCCAGCAGGGCCGCGTTGGAGAGGGACTCCAGGACGGAGTCCTCGGGGCTGCGCTCGACCTCGTTGGCGTCGAGCATCTCGCCGGTGGTGACCTCCAGCCGGAAGCGGCTGGACTTGAAGTGGTCGGCCACCAGGTTGCGGGCGATCGTCACGAGCCAGGCGCCGAAGTCGCGGCCCTGCCAGGTGAAGGTGGAGATGCGGCGCAGCGCGCGCAGGAAGGTCTCGCTGGTGAGATCCTCCGCCGTCGCCTTGCCGCCGACGCGGTAGTAGATGTAGCGGTAGACCGTGTCGCTGTACTGGTCGTAGAGGCGGCCGAAGGCCTCGGCCTCGCCGGCCTGGGCGCGTTCGACCAGGTCCATCATGCGGGCCTGGTCGCTGTCCGCGGTGGGGCGGCGGGGGGCGGCCTGGGTGCTCGTGCCGGCGGCGCCGTTCGAGCCCCCGGCCGTGCGACCTCGTCTGCCCACCGTCGCTCCGCCGTCGGTCAGGGCATAGCAAGGGCCGGCCGGGCCGAGCCCGGCAGGGACCGCGGCGGCGAAGGCGGGGACGGCGTACGCGGTGGGGACGAAGCCGCGCAGGTGGTCGAGGACCGTTGCGCGCAGCGTAGCCAGGCCCGAGGCGTCAACCCCGACAGGTGGGTACACGGGACTCCCAGAGGCAGAGCTTCCATCACGTGCAGTGCGGGACCGTTCACCCGTCGTGGCGACAGATGGCCGGTGGCATGCGTTTGAGGAGAATAACGCTTCGTACAGGCAGCGCTACACCCAGTTGCACAAATCACCGGTTCCGACACTTCCGTTGCGTGTCGAGGGCATATTCAGTCGCAGTTGGTGATCGCTTGGTGATCACTTGGGTGCGCGGAATGGACGCTTCCATGGGGGCTCGCGACCGAGTCGGGCAGGCCGGAGTGCCGTGCCCCATCCGGGGGTAGGGCTGGGGGAATGACCGCGGGCGTGCGGGCCGCGGGGACCGGCCGGGCGCAGCCCGCCGGGCGTGCGGGGGCTCCGCTGCTGGCGACGGCCCGTCGCCGGGCCCGGCGCTGCTAGCGGCGGCGGCGGTGCAGGGCGATGGCGGCGGCCGCGCCGCCCGCGATCGCGCCGACTCCGGCGGCCGCCGGGACGCCGACCTTCACGGCCTTGCGGCCGGTCCGATAGTCGCGCAGCCGCCAGTCGTTGGTACGGGCATGCTTGCGCAGTTTTGTGTCGGGATTGATCGCGTACGGATGCCCGACCAGCGACAGCATCGGGATGTCGTTGTGCGAATCGCTGTACGCGGCGCAGCGTTCGAGGTCCAGGCCCTCGGCGGCGGCCAGGGCGCGGACGGCCTCCGCCTTGGCGGGCCCGTGCAGCGGTTCGCCGACCAGGCGGCCGGTGTAGATCCCGTCGACCGACTCGGCGACGGTGCCCAGCGCGCCGGTCAGGCCGAGCCTGCGGGCGATGATCGTGGCCGTCTCGACGGGGGCGGCGGTGACGAGCCACACCTTCTGTCCGGCGTCGAGGTGGGCCTGGGCCAGGGCGCGGGTGCCCGGCCAGATCCGCTCGGCCATGTACTCGTCGTAGATCTCCTCGCCGATGGCCATCAGCTCGGAGACCTTGTGGCCCTTGACGATGGACAGGGCGCTGTCGCGGGCGTCCTGCATGTGGGTCGGGTCCTCGACGCCGGCGAGCCGGAACCAGGCCTGCTGCCAGGCGAAGCGGGCCAGCTCGCGGCGGCGGAAGAACTCGCGCTTGTAGAGGCCGCGGCCGAAGTGGAAGATCGCGGCGCCCTGCATCACGGTGTTGTCGAGGTCGAAGAAGGCGGCGGCGAGGTCGTCGCCCGCGACGGGGAACTCCGCCTCCGCCCCGTGCTCGACGAGGGCTTCGAGGTCGGTGTCGAGGTCGGGTTCGGCGGGGTGCGGGGCTCCGGCCAGCGCGGTCTTCCGGGCGGCCTCGGCCGAGGCCTCGCCTGCCAGCACGCTCCGCGCGCTTGCGGAGCGTCTACGGGGGGTGAGCCATCCGGGAGCGGCCATGCGGCGAGCATAGCCACTGTGTTCGGGAGTTCTCGAACCGGTGGGAAACGGAGGCGTTAACACTTCGGGAGAATGGGGCCATGAGCCCTTTGTTGCGACGCAAGGAAAAGAAGCGTCCCGCCGACCGGATGGTGACGCTCGTCGGGAAGCCGGGGTGCCATCTGTGCGATGACGCGCAGGAGGTCATCGAGAAGGTCTGCGCGGAGACCGGCGCCCAGTGGGAGAAGAAGGACATCTCGCAGGACGAGGAGCTCTACCGGCTGTACTGGGAGCAGATTCCGGTGGTGCTGGTGGATGGCGAACAGCACACCTTCTGGAGGGTGAACCCGGACCGGCTGCGGCGGGCGTTGGAGGGCTGACCCGCATCCCGGTTACCATCGTGGGCGATTTGTGGGGTCTGGGGGCGTATCTGTGAGGAGTGTGTACGGTTTTGCCCCCTTCTGGATTTGAACGGGTTCGGCGTGCCGTTCGTTCCGCCCTCCCGTACCGAGGTTGCGTGACCCCGGTCACTTTGGTCGGACAAATTGGACACAATCTTTGTGCACGCGTTCACAAAGGCATAGCCTGCTGTCGACGGGGCGGTCCTGGGACAACTGGCCGCCTGCAGCCCCGCTCATCCCGCAGGAGCATCGTGGCAACTGGCCGAACTCACCGACCGGCGACCCGCAGCCGAGGTATTCCCGAGGCCACTGTCGCCCGGCTTCCGCTGTACTTGCGCGCCCTCACCGCGCTCTCCGAGCGATCGGTGCCCACGGTGTCCTCCGAGGAGCTCGCGGCCGCGGCCGGAGTCAACTCCGCCAAGCTGCGCAAGGACTTCTCCTACCTGGGCTCCTACGGCACCCGCGGCGTCGGCTACGACGTGGAGTACCTCGTCTACCAGATCTCCCGCGAACTCGGGCTGACCCAGGACTGGCCGGTCGTCATCGTCGGCATCGGCAACCTCGGCGCGGCCCTCGCCAACTACGGCGGTTTCGCCTCGCGCGGGTTCCGCGTCGCCGCGCTGATCGACGCCGACCCGGCGATGGCCGGCAAGCCGGTGGCCGGGATCCCCGTGCAGCACACCGATGAGCTGGAGAAGATCATCGAGGAGAACGGGGTCTCCATCGGCGTCATCGCGACGCCGGCGGGTGCCGCGCAGCAGGTCAGCGAGCGGCTGATCGCCGCCGGTGTCACCTCGATCCTGAACTTCGCCCCGACCGTGCTCTCCGTGCCCGACGGCGTGGACGTGCGCAAGGTCGACCTCTCCATCGAGCTCCAGATCCTCGCGTTCCACGAGCAGCGCAAGGCCGGCGAGGAAGCCGCCGCCGCGGCCGCCGAGACCACCTCCTCCGTGGGCGGCGCGGCCCCCGCCGCTGCCGTGGTGCCGCCGGCCGGGCGGGCCGCCGCCGAGGCGCGCAAGGGCGGACCCGAAGGTGACGTGCCGGCGGTGATGCCGGCATGAGTCTGCTCGTCGTAGGGCTGAGCCACCGCAGTGCGCCCGTGAGCGTGCTGGAGCGTGCCTCGCTGTCCGCGGACGCCAAGGTCAAGCTGCTGCACGACACCCTCGCCGCCGAGCCGGCGACGGAGGCGGCGGTGCTCGCCACGTGCAACCGGATCGAGCTGTACGCGGACGTGGACAAGTTCCACGCCGGTGTCGCCGAGCTGTCCACGCTGCTGGCCCAGCACAGCGGGGTGGCTCTGGAGGAGCTCACGCCGTATCTGTACGTGCACTACGAGGACCGGGCGGTGCACCACCTGTTCTCGGTGGCGTGCGGACTGGACTCGATGGTCGTGGGCGAGGGGCAGATCCTCGGCCAGATCAAGGACGCGCTAGCGCTGGGGCAGGAGCTGCACACCGCCGGGCGGCTGATCAACGACCTCTTCCAGCAGGCGCTGCGGGTCGGCAAGCGGGCGCACTCGGAGACCGGGATCGACCGGGCCGGGCAGTCGCTGGTCACCTTCGGGCTGGAGCAGCTCGCGGTGCACCTGCCGGTGGGGGAGTGGGCTGCCGGGAAGCGGGCGCTGGTCATCGGCGCCGGGTCGATGTCCTCGCTGGCCGCGGCGACGCTGGCGCGGGTCGGGGTCGCCGAGGTCGTGGTGGCGAACCGGACCGCCGAGCGGGCGGAGCGGCTGGTGGAGATTCTGGTTGCCTCGGGCACCGGGGTGAAGGCTTCCGCGCTGCCGATGGCTTCGGTGGCGGATGAGCTGACACGAGTCGACGTGGTCGTCTCGTGCACGGGTGCGACCGGGCTCGTGCTGACCGCCGATGACGTGTTCGCCGCCGTGTCCCGGGGCGCTGCCCCGGACCCCGCTCCTCAAACGCCGGAGGGGCTGGATTCGGCTCCCGCCGGGGATGTGGCTGCCGGTGCGGGGCTGGATGTGGCCTCTGCCGGAGGTTCGGCTGCTGCCGCAGGGCTGGACCCCGCGGTGGTCGCCAGGCTCGTGGCTGCTGCGCAGGCCGGAGGCCGGCTCGCCGATGCCGGGGCCGCGCGGACCATTGCCGCGCCGGCCGAGGCCGACGGGTGTCCCGTCGGGCCCGACGGGCGGGCCGCGCTGACCGGGGTCGACGCCAACTCCCTCGAGCTGCACGGGACCTGGGCCGACCAGGGCGAGGCCGCAGCGCAGCGGCAGCCCCGGCGCAGCACCCGTACGCCCGCCGACGGGTCCACCGCGCGGCTCGCGCTGCTGGACCTGGCCATGCCCCGGGACATCGACGCCGCCGTGCACCGGATTCCCGGAGTGCGGCTGGTCGACATCGAAAGCCTCGCCGAGGCGTCCGCGGACGCCCCGATGGCTGCCGACGTCGACGCCGTGCGGGCGATAGTCGCCGGGGAAGTGGCGGCCTTCGGCGCGGCCCAGCGGGCCGCGCACATCACGCCCACCGTCGTCGCCCTGCGCGCCATGGCGGCCGAGGTCGTGGCCATGGAAGTGGCGCGGCTCGACGGGCGCGTGCCCGATCTCGACGAGCGGCAGCGGGCCGAGGTCACCCAGACCGTGCGCCGCGTCGTCGACAAGCTCCTGCACGCGCCGACCGTGCGCGTGAAGCAGCTCGCGAGCGAGCCCGGCGGCGCCGGGTACGCCGAGGCGCTGCGCGAACTCTTCGACCTCGACCCCCAGACGGTGGCTTCCGTCAGCCGGGCAGACGCGGCCGAACCGATGAACGACGACGACCCAGGACGGGCATCATGAACACACGTCCCGACCAGCCGCTGCGGCTCGGTACGCGGCGGAGCAAGCTGGCCATGTCCCAGTCGGGCCACGTCGCCGAGGCGGTACGGGCGATCACCGGCCGGCCCGTCGAGCTCGTGGAGATCACGACGTACGGCGACGTGTCGCGCGAGCACCTCGCGCAGATCGGCGGCACGGGCGTGTTCGTCACGGCCCTGCGCGACGCCCTGCTGCGTCACGAGGTCGACTTCGCCGTGCACTCGCTGAAGGACCTGCCGACGGGGCAGCCCGACGACCTCGTGATCGCGGCCATGCCGCGCCGCGAGGACGCGCGGGACGCGCTCGTCGCCCGGGACGGCCTGACCTTCGAGCAGCTGCCCGACGGCGCCCGGATCGGTACCGGTTCGCCGCGGCGGATGGCCCAGCTGAACCACTACGCCCGCTCGCTCGGCAAGCGGATCGAGACCGTACCGATCCGCGGGAACGTCGACACCCGCATCGGGTTCGTACGGAACGGGGAGCTCGACGCCGTCGTGCTCGCCGCCGCCGGCCTGAACCGGATCGGGCGCAGCGACGAGGCCACCGACCTGCTGTCGGTCGACCACGTGCTGCCCGCTCCCGGCCAGGGGGCCCTGGCCGTGGAGTGCCTCGCGTCCGACACGGACCTCATCGCCGCGCTCGGCGAACTCGACGACCCGCACACCCGGGCCGCCGTGACCGCCGAGCGTTCCCTGCTCGCCGCCCTCGAGGCCGGCTGCAGCGCACCCGTGGGCGCGTTCGCCGATCTTCTGGCCGACGGACGGATTGTCAATGAAATGCGCCTGCGCGGCGTCGTCGGAACCCTCGACGGCTCGACGCTGGTGCAGCTGTCCACCACCGGTCCCGTGCCCCAGTCGTACGACGAGGCCATGTCTCTCGGCCGCGAACTCGCGGACGAGATGCTGGCCAAGGGCGCGGCCGGTCTGATGGGGGAGCGATCGCTTTGAACCCCTCAAGTCCGACCACCTCCGCTTTCCCGGCACTCGCCGCCCACGGACACGTCACCTTCCTCGGTGCCGGCCCCGGCGACCCGGGTCTGCTGACGCTGCGCGCCGTCGAGGCACTCGCCGCCGCGGACGTACTGATCGCGGAGCCCGAGGTGCTCGACGTCGTACGGACGCATGCGCGCGCGGGTGTCGACACGCCACAGCTGACGGTCGCTGACGAAGTGTCAGCAGCCGCCGGGGTGCCCGTGATCCGCGACGCCTCCAATCTTGTCATGGAGGCCGCACGGTCCGGCAGGCGGGTCGTGCGTGCCGTCACCGGCGACCCCGGTCTCGACGGGAACGCGGCCGAGGAGATGCTCGTCTGCGCCACCGCCGGCATCCCCTTCGAGGTGGTGCCGGGTGTCGCGACCGCCGTCGGCGTGCCCGCGTACGCCGGTGTGCCGCTCAGCGACAAGCAGGGCGCGGACGTGCGGTTCGTGGACGCGAAGCACGCGTCGGCGCGCTGCTGGAGCGAGGTGGGGGCGAGCGACGGGATCCTCGTGGTCTCCGCGACGCTGGAGACCGTGTCGAGCGCGGCCGCCGAGCTGGTGGGCGCCGGGCGCAAGCCCGACACCCCGCTGACGGTGACCGTCGCCGGCACCACCACGCGCCAGCGGACCTGGTCCGCGACGCTGGGCACGATCGCCCAGGTGTTCAAGCAGGGCAAGGTGCTCCCCTCGCCCGAGGGCGCCCGGCCGGTCATAGCCGTGGTCGGTGAGCACAGCGCCGCCGCGCGGCGCGAGGAGCTGGCCTGGTTCGAGTCGAAGCCGCTGTTCGGCTGGCGGGTGCTCGTACCGCGCACGAAGGAGCAGGCCGCCTCGCTCTCCGACCAGCTGCGTTCGTACGGCGCGGTGCCGCACGAGGTGCCGACCATCGCCGTGGAGCCGCCGCGGACCCCGCAGCAGATGGAGCGGGCCGTGAAGGGCCTGGTGACGGGCCGCTACGAGTGGATCGCCTTCACCTCGGTCAATGCCGTGAAGGCGGTGCGCGAGAAGTTCGAGGAGTACGGGCTCGACGCGCGGGCCTTCGCGGGCATCAAGGTCGCCGCGGTGGGCGAGCAGACCGCCGCCGCGCTGGTGGAGTTCGGTGTGAAGCCCGACCTGGTGCCGAGCGGGGAGCAGTCCGCGGCCGGGCTGCTGGAGGACTGGCCGCCGTACGACCCGGTCTTCGACCCGATCGACCGCGTGTTCCTGCCGCGGGCCGACATCGCGACCGAGACGCTGGTCGCCGGGCTGATCGAGCTCGGGTGGGAGGTCGACGACGTCACCGCCTACCGGACGGTGCGCGCGTCGCCGCCGCCGGCGGACACCCGCGAGGCGATCAAGGGCGGCGGTTTCGACGCCGTGCTGTTCACCTCGTCGAGCACCGTGCGGAACCTGGTGGGCATCGCCGGGAAGCCGCACAACGTGACCGTCATCGCCTGTATCGGGCCGGCGACGGCCAAGACGGCGGAGGAGCACGGGCTGCGCGTGGACGTGCTGTCGCCGGAGCCGAGCGTGGGCAAGCTGGCGGAGGCGCTGGCCGAGTACGGCGCGGCGCGCCGCGAGGCGGCCAAGGAGGCCGGCGAGACGGTGTTCCGGCCGAGCGAACGCCGCCCGGGGGCGCGCAGGCGTCGTACGACGTGAGACGTGACCTGAAGTGAGTGGAGTGGGGCCCGGGCGCTGAGCGCCCGGGCCCTACCCTTGTCTGGACTGCTGTCGATGCTCGAAGAGGCGACTGGAAAATGAGCACGTACGGATCCTTCCCCGGCTCGCGGCCCCGGCGGCTGCGCACCACCCCGGCGATGCGGCGGATGGTCGCGGAGAACCGGCTGCACCCCTCGGACCTGATCCTCCCGGCGTTCGTGCGCGAGGGCATCAGCGAGCCCCTCCCCATCTCGGCGATGCCGGGCGTGGTCCAGCACACCCGTGACACGCTGCGCAAGGCGGCCGTGGAGGCGGTCGAGGCGGGCGTCGCGGGGATCATGCTCTTCGGGGTACCGGCGGACGAGAACAAGGACGCGCTGGGCACGGCCGGCACCGAGCCGGACGGAATCCTGCAGGTCGCCATCCGCGATGTGAAGGCGGAGGTCGGCGACGACCTGGTGATCATGTCCGACCTGTGCCTGGACGAGTACACCGACCACGGGCACTGCGGGGTCCTCGACGAGAACGGCCGCGTCGACAACGACGCGACGCTGGAGCGGTACGCCGAGATGGCGCAGGTCCAGGCCGACGCGGGCGTCCACGTGGTGGGCCCGAGCGGGATGATGGACGGGCAGGTCGGCGTCATCCGCGACGCGCTGGACGAGACCGGCCACGAGGACGTGTCGATCCTCGCGTACACGGCGAAGTACACCTCCGCCTTCTACGGCCCCTTCCGTGAGGCCGTCGCCTCCTCGCTCCAGGGCGACCGCAAGACGTACCAGCAGGACCCGGCGAACGCGCGGGAGTCCCTGCGCGAGCTGGCGCTGGACCTGGAGGAGGGCGCCGACATGGTGATGGTGAAGCCTGCCGGGCCCTACCTGGACATCCTGTACCGGGTGGCGCAGGCGGTGGACGTCCCGGTGGCGGCGTACCAGATCAGCGGCGAGTTCGCGATGATCGAGGCGGCCGCGGAGAAGGGCTGGATCGAGCGCGAGCGGGCCGTCCTGGAGACCCTGCTCGGCATCAAGCGGGCCGGCGCGGACACGATCCTGACGTACTGGGCGACGGAGGTCGCGGGCTGGCTGCGCGAGGCCCGCTGAGCGCTCGCGCTCCGTCCGCCGGGGGCGCACCCTGGAGGGAAGGGTGAGCCCTTGGAGGTGATGCACCATGTCCACGCTCGTCGGGTGGCACGTGGAGCTGGAATTCAGCGAGGAGGGCCACCGCACCAGTGCGGCGGCCCTGGTCAGACTCGGGGACGGCTCCGAGCTCAGGGCGCACGGCTACGCCATGCGCCACCCCTCCGACCCGGAGCAGCTGAGGGTCGGGGAAGAGATCGCGGGCGCTCGCGCGCTCATGGACCTCGCGCAGCAGATGCTGGAGAAGGCCCACTCCGAGATCGACGAGGTCACGGGCCGGCATTCCTATCCGATCAATGGCTGAGCGGCGTGCGAACCCGCCGGCGCGTTCCGTCCGGAACCGTCAGCGGGTTCGTCGGTTGAAGAGGCCGGCCGCCAGGGTCAGGGACACGGCCGCGATCGCCGCGCACCAGCTCAGGGCGATCCAGGGGGCGTTGCCCGCGGGCTGGTCCAGGAGCAGGGCGCGCAGGGATTCGATCACCGGGGTCAGCGGCTGGTGGTCGGCGAAGCCGTGCAGCCAGCCGGGCATGGTGTCGATGGGCACGAACGCGCTGGACGGGTAGGGCAGGAACATCATCAGGAAGGTGAACCCGCCCGCCGCTTCAGGGGACTTGGCGAGCAGCCCGAGCGTCGCGGCCAGCCAGGAGATCGCCGTGATGTACGTGACGAGCAGTCCCGCCGCGGCCAGGAAGGCGGGCGCGGAGGCCTGCGGGCGGAATCCGATGGCGAGCGCGACGGCCAGCACCAGGGTGGTGGACACGAGGTTGCGCAGGACCGAGGCCGCCACGTGCCCGGCCAGGATCGCGATGCCGCCGACGTCCCGGGAGCGCAGCCGGTCGATGACGCCGTTCTTCATGTCGTCGGCGACGCTGACGGCGGTGCTCGCCGCTCCGAAGCCCGCGCAGAGCAGCATGGCTCCCGGGACCACGTACGTCACGTACTGCGTCCCGGTGTCGATGGCCCCGCCGAAGAAGTAGACGAAGATCAGCATCAGCATGACCGGGAGCATCAGGGCGGTGATCAGCGCGTCCGGCTGACGGCGGCTGATGCGCAGGCTGCGGCCGGCGAGGGCGAGGGCGGAGGTGCTCATGTCGCGGCTCCCGTCAGGGTGAGGAACACGTCGTCGAGGGTGGCGGTGCGGACGGCGAAGCGGTCCACGGTCGTGCGGTCGGGGTCGAGTTCGTCGAGCAGGGCCCGGACGTGGGCGGCGCTGCCGTCGGTGGGCAGGCCGAGGGTGAGCTCGTCCGGGGCGTGGTGGACGGCCCGCCCGGCGAGTGCCTCGTAGGCGTCGAGCGTGGTCAGGGTCAGGTCGAGGCGGTGGCCCGCGACGCGGGACTTGAGCGCGGCGGGCGTGCCTTCGGCGGCGATCCGCCCGTCGGCCAGGACGGCGACGCGGTCGGCGAGCCGGTCGGCCTCCTCCAGGTACTGGGTGGTCAGCAGGACGGTCGTGCCGTCGCCGCGCAGCTCCCGTACGAGGTCCCACAGGTCCTGGCGGCTGCGCGGGTCGAGCCCGGTCGTCGGCTCGTCCAGGAACATCACCTCGGGCCGGGAGACGAGGCCCGCGGCGAGGTCGAGGCGGCGGCGCATGCCGCCCGAGTACGTCTTCGCCGTGCGTCCGGCGGCCTCGGTGAGCCCGAAGCGGTCCAGCAGCTCGTCGGCGCGGGCACGGGAGTCGCGCGCGGACAGCCCGGACAGGCGGCCCATCATGCGGAGCATCTCGGCCCCGGTCTGCAGGTCGTCGACGGCCGCGAACTGGCCGGTGAGGCTGATGCGTTCACGGACCCGCGCGCGTTCGGCGGTCACGTCGTACCCGGCCACGCGGGCGGTGCCGGAGTCGGGGGCGGTGAGGGTGGCGAGGAGGCGTACGGCGGTGGTCTTGCCGGCGCCGTTGGGGCCGAGCAGTGCCAGGACGCTGCCGCGGGGGACGGCCAGGTCGATGCCCTGGAGGACGCGCAGGTCCCCGTAGGACTTGGTCAGGCCGGTGGCGTGGATACCGAGGTCGTTCGTGGTGGTCATCGGGGACCACGCTCCCTTCTGTGTAAGGGTTACGCGCTTCTGTGTAAGTAATACACAGAACTAGGATGTGGGTCAACGGCTTACGAGGGAGGGGGCGGCGATGGCGAAGGAACCGGCGGACGGCACGGCGGGTGACACCGGTCTTCCGGCGAGCCTGGAAATGGCCTGGGGCCTGCGCGAACGCCCCGGCAAGGGCCCGCGCCCCACGCTCACCCTCACGCGGATCGTGGACACGGCGGTCGCGCTCGCCGCGGCGGAGGGGATGGACGCGGTCTCCATGGTCCGGGTGGCCAGGGAACTGGGCGTCTCGACGATGTCCCTCTACCGGTACGTCACGGCGAAGGAAGAGCTGTACATCCTGATGGCGGACGCGGGCGTCGGCCTCCCGCCGGTTCCCTCCGGGGGCGAGGGGGCGGGCACGGGCGCGGGCTGGCGGGAGCTGCTGTCGGAGTGGGCGTACGCGCAGCGGGCCGTCCTGATGGCCAACACCTGGATCCTGCGCATCCCGATCACCGCGGCGCCGGTCAGCCCGAACCAGCTCGCCTGGATGGAACGCGGGCTCGCCGCGCTGGCCGGCACCGGCCTGCAGGAGGGCGAGAAGCTCTCGACGATCATCCTGATCGGCGGGCTCGTACGGAACGAGGCCACCATGGCCGCCGACATGATGGACGCCATGATGAAGTCCGGCGTCTCACCGGACGTGGCGATGGCCCAGTACCTGCGCACGCTGAGGCTCATGACCGGCCCGGACACGCACCCGGCGGTGAGGCGGCTGCTGGACTCCGACGCGTTCGCCGGGTCCGGCGAGCCGGATTTCCAGTTCCGCTACGGCCTGGACCGCGTGCTGGACGGCCTGGCGGACCTGATCAGCTCGCGGAGCCGGTCCACGCCGTGAGGTCGGCCCAGGCGGAGGGTGTCAGGGTCAGGACCGGGCCGTCGGTGACCTTGGAGTCACGGATATGGACCTGGGTCGCGGACGTGGCGACCTCCAGGCAGTTGCCGCCCTCGCTGCCGCTGTAGCTGGACTTGAACCACGTGAGTTCGGTGCTCATGGATCTCCTAGCAGCCGTTTCAACAGGTCCCTCGTTTCCTCGGGGTTGAGGGCCTGTGTCCGCAGCATCGCATACTTCTGCGAGAGGATGCTGACCTCGTCGAGGTCGGAGACGACCAGGCTGCCGCGGTGCGTTTCGAGGTACGCGATGTGTTGGTGATCCGGGGTCTCCAGCAGGACGAACGGGCCATCCAAGGCCGGATGGCGGACGCGGTCCAACGGCAGAACTTGGATCGACACGCCCGTCAGTTCGGAGCAGGCCAACAGGTGGCGGAGCTGCTCGTGGAGGACCGCCCTGCCGCCGAGCGGGCAGGTGAGTACGGGCTCCCAGATGACGAAGCTGGCGAGCATCGGTTTCTCGCGCCGCAGCGTCGACTGGCGGTCGATGCGCGCGGCCGTCTGGTCCGCGACTTCGCTGTCGGTGTACAGCGGCACGCGGCTGTGGAAGACGGCCTCGGCGTAGGCCTTCGTCTGCAGCAGGCCCGGGACGACCTGGTTTTCGTACGAGGAGAGGGCTGCGGCCTTCTGCTCCAGGTTGATCAGCGGCTCCGCCCAGGCCGGGATCACGTCGATCTGAGGCATCTTGTGCGCGGCAACGGTGAGCACCCCGGGCAGGCCCAGGATCTGGTCCATCAGCTCTGCCACGTCCGGCATCAGGGGCCGCCTGCCTTGCTCGATGGAGGCGACGCTCTCCTCCTGGAGGCCCACCCGCTTGCCGAGCTCCTTCTGGGTCAGTCCTTTGGCGACGCGGCAGACGGCTACCTGCTCGCCGACCATCCTCATCGCTGTCGAGTTGGGCCGTGCCCGCTTCCTTGGTGGCATGAACGTGAACTCCCCACCTGCGCCCGCAAAGTACCCGTACCAACCCGTACTGATAGCGGGTACGGGTTGATGTACTGCTTCACGCTAGTCACGTAACGCGACGATCGTCCCGTGAACGTAAATACTCAACCCGCCTTGATGCGGGACCGCCTCTACCCCCGCACGCACCAATCGGTGGCCTCCGCCAGGCAGTTCACGGCTGAGACCGTTGCCGTGTGGGGTGTGACATCCCGTCGGGACGACATGTTGCTCTGCGTGAGCGAGCTGGCGACGAACGCCCTGCGGCACGGGGTTCCGCCCGGCCGCGGCTACCGGCTGCGGCTGCTCGTCTTCGAGGACGCGACCGTCCGGGTCGAGGTGCACGACAGCGGGCCCGGGCTGTCGCGGATGGCGGAGCGCCCGCCGGGGCGGGGGCTCACGATCGTGGCGGCCCTCGCCGACGCCTGGGGCGTGCTGCCCCGGGCGCCGGGCAAGGTGGTGTGGTGCGAGTTCCGCTGAGCCGCGCAGCGGTCAGACGGGCTGCTCGGGGGCCTTTGCCGTGATCACCGCGAACGGCGCGCCCTGCGGGTCGGCCAGGACGGCCATCCGCCCCGCCACCATGTCGAACGCGGGCGTGAGGACCTGGGCCCCGGCCTCGGTGGCCTCCGCCACGATGCCGTCCACGCTGTCGGCGTGGAAGTACGGCAGCCAGTTCGGGGGCGTGCCGGGCGGCAGGTTGCCGAGGCCCATCATCCCGGCCACCGCGCGGCCGGCGACCAGGAACTCCCAGTACTCCAGGCTGCCTTCCGTCTTGGCCTCGGTGGTGGTGACCGGCAGGATGGCGGAGTAGAACGCGGCGGCCGCATCGGTGTCGCCGGTGCTGAGCTCGTTCCAGATCAGCGCGCCGTGCTCGTTGACGATGCCCGCGCCGTCGAAGCTGCCCGGCTCCCACAGCCCGAACGCGGCCCCGGTCGGGTCGGTGGCGACGGCCATCCTGCCGAGGTCCATGACGTCCACCGGACCCATGAGGACCTGGCCGCGCGCGTCGGTGAGGGACTTCAGGGTGGCATCGAGGCTGTCGGTGGACAGGTACGTCGTCCACACGGTCGGCGGCATCGGGTCGGGGACGCTGCCGTCCGGGTTCATCGCCTTCATGATCCCGGCCACCGGCTTGCCCTTGAGCGTGCAGACGGAGTACCCGCCCTGCTCCGGCGGGCCGATCTCGCCCTGCCAGCCGAAGAGGCCGCAGTAGAAGTCGAGGGCCGCCTGCTGGTCGGGAACCATCAGGTCGATCCAGCACGGGGTGCCGGGCTTGTAGGGGCCGTTCATGTCGGGCACGGGGGCCTCCGATGGCGGATGGCGGGATGGACGGGCCGTCCCCTACCCGGCGCACTTGGCCCGAATCGGGCCGTACGGGTGACGCACGGTTCGATGAGCGCCCCTCTACTGCCAGAAGATCTCCTCCACGACGATCTGCGGCTCGGCCACCCGCGGAAGGAACGTGAACAGGATCCAACCGCGGTTGCTGTCGAAATACGCGATGTGCGGGCCTCGGGGGACGGTGGATCGTGCGGGCTCCACGTGGTCCACGCGGTAGGGGTTGCGTGCGGTCCGTAGCTCGAAAAGGGCTTCCCAGAGCGCATCCCGGGGACCATCGGCAAGGCCGAGTCGGTACTTCTCGGCGTCCTGCGTGTAGTCCACGGCCCACGGCGGCCCTGTGAACTCCTCGCTCACTCGCCGGGCTCCAGGCCACGCAGGCTGTGGCGGATGCGAGAAGCCTCGTTGAGGAGCTTGCGCGCCGCTTCGTCGTCCGTGGTTTCGGCTGCACGAGCCTCCAGATCGCGGACGTGTCGATCGAGCTCGGGGTCGCGTGCGAGGGCATATTCGCCCCACCAGCGGGCCATGAACGCGGGGACGGGCGCGATGTCGTACGTGTCGGCGATCTGCCGTCGCCAGGCGGCGTCGAAGTCCGGCAGGAGAGCCGGGGCATGGGCGGCTATGGCGGCGCGCAAGGCCTTCGGCGTGTACTCCGGCATCGGCGGCACGGATCCGCCAGGCGCAGGCGACGCGGTCGTCATTTCCGGTTCCTCCTCGGATCGGACGTCCTCCACCTTAGCCGTCCTGTGCGGGCCCGGTCCGGGAAACGCGACTGCCCCCGGGGCGGGTGCGCCGGGGGCAGTCGGGTGGAACGTCAGAGCTTCTCGGGGGTGCGGATGCCGAGGAGCGACATGCCCTTGGTGAGCGTGCGGGCCGTCAGGTCGCACAGGAACAGGCGGTTCTCGCCCACGACGAGCTCCGGCTCGGGCTTCACGACCGGGCACTGGTCGTAGAAGGTCGTGAACAGCGAGGACAGCTGGTAGAGGTACGCGGCCACCTTGTGCGGGGCGTACTCCGCGGCCGCCTCCGCGATGAGCTCGCCGAAGTGGTCCAGGTGCAGGCCCAGCGCGCGCTCGGCCGGGGCCAGCTCCAGCTCGGGGTGGGCCACCGGCTTGCGGTCGCCCGCCCGGCGCAGGATGGACTTGATCCGGGCGTACGCGTACTGGAGGTACACGGACGTGTCGCCGTTCAGCGAGACCATCTGGTCCAGGTCGAACTTGTAGTCGCGCGAGGCGGAGGTCGAGAGGTCGGCGTACTTCACCGCGCCGATGCCGACGTACTGGCCGTTCTCGACGATCTCCTCCTCGGTCAGGCCCACCTTCTCGGCCTTCTCGCGGACGACGGCCGTGGCCCGTTCGACGGCCTCGTCCAGCAGGTCCACCAGCCGGACCGTCTCGCCCTCGCGGGTCTTGAACGGCTTGCCGTCCTTGCCGAGGACCGTGCCGAAGGCCAGCTGGACGGCCTTGACGCCGTCGTTCAGCCAGCCCGCCCGGCGGGCGGTCTCGAAGACCATCTTGAAGTGCAGGGACTGCCGCGCGTCGACCACGTAGATCAGGGTGGTCGCGTCCAGCTCGGCGACGCGGTTGCGGATCGCCGAGAGGTCGGTGGCCGCGTAGCCGAAGCCGCCGTCCGACTTCTGGACGATCAGCGGGGTCGGGTTGCCGTCCGGGCCCTTGACGTCGTCGAAGAACACGCACAGCGCGCCGTTGGAACGGACGGCGACGCCCGACTCCTCCAGCAGCTTGCAGGTCTCGACCAGCATGTCGTTGTAGCCGGACTCGCCGATCACGTCGGGGTCCCGGATGTCCATGTCCAGCTTGTTGAAGACGGAGTAGAAGTAGATCTTCGACTCGTCCACGAACCGCTGCCACATCGCCAGGGTCTCCGGCTCGCCGGCCTGGAGCTCCACGACCCGTGCCCGGGCGCGCGTCTTGAACTCCTCGTCCGAGTCGAAGACCGTGCGCGAGGCCTTGTACAGCCGGTTGAGGTTGGACATGGCCTCCTCGCCGGAGACCTCCTCCTCCGACTTGTGGTCCAGCTCGTGCGGGTGCTCCAGCAGGTACTGGATGAGCATGCCGAACTGGGTGCCCCAGTCGCCGATGTGGTGGCGCCGGACCACCTTCTCGCCCGTGAACTCCAGGATCTCCACCATCGCCGCGCCGATCACCGCGGACCGCAGGTGGCCGACGTGCATCTCCTTGGCCACGTTCGGCTGCGCGTAGTCGATCACCGTGGTGCCCGGGTTCTCCGCCAGCGGCACGCCGAGCCGGTCGTCGAGCGCCCGCGCCGCGAGGGTCTCGATGATCGCCTTGTCGGTGATGGTGATGTTGAGGAAGCCCGGGCCCGAGACCTCGATCTCCTGGATCAGGTCACCGGTCGGGATGCCCTCGACCACGGTCGTCGCCAGCTCGCGCGGGTTGGCCTTCGCCTTCTTGGCGAGCGCCAGGATGCCGTTGGCCTGGAAGTCCGCCCGGTCGCTTCGTCGCAGCAGCGGGTCGGCGGCACCGGCCTCCGGCAGGGCGGAGGCAAGGGCGTCCGCGACGCGCTGATTGACGGAAGAAGCGAGGGAAGGGACCGAGGCCATGAGCTGCCGTTCCTGTGAGGTTGCAGTTGGTTGTTCCGACAAGGGCCGAGTATCCCACGGAGGGGCCCTTCGTTTCTCGGGCGAATCCCGAGCGCTGAGCAACCTCGGAGCGTCCTGTTCCGTCTGGGAGAATGGCTGAAGCCAGCATTCGAGATAGAAGGACGTGTCGTGGCTCAGAGCAGCACCGAGACCGACTGGGTCTCCCGTTTCGCGGACGAGGTCATCGCCGAGGCGGAGCGCCGAGCACCCGGCAAACCTGTCGTCGTCGCGTCCGGACTCTCCCCCTCCGGCCCGATCCACCTGGGCAACCTCCGCGAGGTCATGACCCCGCACCTGGTCGCCGATGAGATCCGCCGCCGCGGCTTCGAGGTCCGCCACCTCATCTCGTGGGACGACTACGACCGCTACCGCAAGGTGCCCAAGGGCATCCCCGGCGTGGACGAGGAGACGTACGGCCAGTACATCGGCCGCCCGCTGACCGCCGTCCCCGCCCCGGCCGGGTCGGAGTACGGCAGCTGGGCCGAGCACTTCAAGGCCGCCATGGTCGAGGCGCTGGCCGAGCTGGGCGTCGAGTACGACCCGATCAGCCAGACCGAGCAGTACACGTCGGGCGCCTACCGCGAGCAGGTGCTGCACGCGATGAAGCACCGCGGCGACATCGACGCCGTGCTCGACCAGTACCGCACCAAGCAGAAGCCGGGCGGCAAGAAGCCCCAGCAGAAGCAGGTCGACGAGGCCGAGCTCGAGGCCGCCGAGGGCTCCGGCGCGGCCGCCGAGGACGACGGCAGCGCCGGCGAGGGCGGGTACTTCCCGTACAAGCCGTACTGCGGCGCCTGCGGCAAGGACTTCACCAAGGTCACCTCGTACGACGACGAGACGACCGAGATGACCTACGTCTGCACCGAGGACGAGTTCACCGAGACGGTCAAGCTCAGCGAGTTCAACCGCGGCAAGCTCGTCTGGAAGGTCGACTGGCCGATGCGCTGGGCCTTCGAGGGCGTGGTCTTCGAGCCCTCCGGCGTCGACCACTCCTCGCCCGGCTCGTCCTTCCAGGTCGGCGGCCAGATCGTGCACATCTTCGGCGGCGAGCAGCCGATCGGCCCGATGTACGCGTTCGTCGGCATCAGCGGCATGGCGAAGATGTCCTCCAGCAAGGGCGGGGTCCCGACCCCCGCCGACGCGCTGAAGATCATGGAGCCGCAGCTGCTGCGCTGGCTGTACGCCCGCCGCCGCCCGAACCAGTCCTTCAAGATCGCCTTCGACCAGGAGATCCAGCGGCTCTACGACGAGTGGGACAAGCTGGAGGCCAAGGTCGCGGACGGCTCCGTGCTGCCCGCCGACGCGGCCGCGCACAGCCGCGCCGTACGGGTCGCCTCCCACGAGCTGCCCCGCACCCCGCGCCCGATGCCGTACCGGACGCTCGCCTCGGTCGTCGACATCACCGCCGGCCACGACGAGCAGACGCTGCGCATCCTCAGCGACCTGGAGCCGGAGAAGCCGCTCACCTCCCTCGACGAGGTACGGCCGCGCCTGGACCGCGCGGAGAACTGGATCACCACCCAGGTCCCCGCCGACCAGCGGACCCTCGTACGCGAGGAGCCCGACACCGAGCTGCTGTCGTCCCTGGACGACGAGGGCCGCGAATCGCTGCGCCTGCTGCTCGAGGGACTCGACTCGCACTGGTCCCTGGACGGGCTGACCACGCTCGTCTACGGCGTGCCGAAGGTGATGGCCGGCCTCGAGCCGGACGCCAAGCCGACGCCGGAGCTCAAGATCGCGCAGCGCACGTTCTTCGCGCTGCTGTACCGGCTCCTGGTGACCCGCGAGACCGGCCCGCGCCTGCCCACCCTGCTCCTCGCCGTGGGCGCGGACCGGGTGCGCAAGCTGCTCGCCGTCTGATCCGCACCGGCATACGGAAGGGCCCGCTTCCCCGGGGACACCCGAGGGAGCGGGCCCTTGCGCATGCGTGGCGCCGAGCGCCTACGCGATGTGCTCGTTCTCCAGGTCCTTCTGGTAGCGCTGCTTGAACGCCGGGATCATCCGGCGCAGCAGCGAACCGCTGCGCGGATGGGTCACGCCGTACCCGTCCGACAGGTGTATGTCGAGCGCCTCGGCCGTCGGGAAGTCGTTCTGCTCGTCGACCAGCGCACGGAACACCTTGTACGCGACCTCCGCGAACTCGGCCTCGTCCGGGGTGTCGGCGGCTTCCGGAGCGTCGTCGTGGCGAGGAGCCGGTATCGGCAGCTGCTCCGGCCGGAGCTGCGGCTGCGGCTGCGGCTGCGGTTCCTCCGGGCCCGTCGGGCGCATGACCGGCGTCGGCTCCAGGCCCTCGACGTACTGGGGGTTGTAGCCGCCCTCGTACGCCGCCTGCGGAGCCAGCGGCGCCGCGAACCAGGCACTGTTGTGCGCCGCGGGCATGGCCGTGGGCTCCACCGCGAACGGCGGCGGGGCGTGCGCGGCGGCGACGACCGGGACGGGCGCCTGGGCCTGGCCCTGGGCCACGGCCTCCTGCCCGGGAGCGGGCTCGGCGGCCGCGGCGGAGGCGTCCGGGTTGGCTGCCGGGTTGGCTGCCGGGGTGGCTGCCGGGGTGGCCGCCTCCAGGGCGGGGGCCGGAGCCTGCGCCGCCGGGGGCAGCAGCGCCGGCTCGATGCCCGCCGCCGCCAGCCCCTCCGGGGCCGTCTGCGACAGCGGCACGCCGATCCGGGCCAGCTTCAGCGGCATCAGCGCCTCCACCGGAGCCTTGCGCCGCCACGCCCGCCCGTACCGCGCCTGCAGCCGCGCCTGGTAGATCAGCCGGTCCTGCTCCATGCCGACCGCCTGCTCGTAGGAGCGCAGCTCCCACAGCTTCATCCGGCGCCACAGCTTGAACGTGGGCACCGGGGAGAGGAGCCAGCGGGTGAGGCGCACCCCCTCCATGTGCCGGTCCGCGGTGATGTCCGCGATCCGGCCCACCGCGTGCCGGGCCGCCTCCACCGTCACCACGAACAGGATCGGGATCACGGCGTGCATGCCGACACCCAGCGGGTCCGGCCAGGCCGCGGCCCCGTTGAAGGCGATCGTCGCCGCGGTCAGCAGCCACGCCGTCTGGCGCAGCAGGGGGAAGGGGATCCGGATCCAGGTCAGCAGCAGGTCCAGCGCGAGCAGCACGCAGATACCCGCGTCGATGCCGATGGGGAACACCAGCGAGAAGCTGCCGAAGCCTTTCTGCAGGGCGAGGGCACGCACCGCGGAGTACGAGCCCGCGAAGCCGATGCCCGCGATGACGACGGCTCCGGCGACCACGACGCCGATGAGTATCCGGTGCGTACGAGTCAGCTGCATCGCGGCCACCCGCGATCCCCTCCCCTTGTCGAGCACACTTACCGAGCCTTTACCAAGCTTCGGCAGGCACAGCGTACGGGTGACCCGACGTCAACGCCTCAGGCGGGCCCGCACCTACTGCGCGGGCTGCGGGGACTGCGGCTGCTCCGGCTGCTTGTTGGCGGCGTCGATCGAGGCCACGGCCTCCCGCACCGCCACGATGGCGTCCTGGAGCAGCTTCGCGTGGTCCGGCGCACCGGCACCTTCGTACGCGGCACCGTTGTAGTCGAGCGTGACCACCACGTTCTGCGCACGGGCCACGACCGTCGTGTTGAAGAAGTCCACGTCCTTCTTCACGCTGTACACGACCGACGTGGCCTGGTCGCCGATCCCGCCCACCGGCTCCGCCTTCAGGTTCTGCGCACCCTCGGACGCCTTCGAGGCCTCGACCTGCTTGCCGTACTGCTCCTCCGCCCGCTTGTTGGCGCTGCCCAGGGCGGCCTGCGAGTCGGAGCGGGAGTAGGAGATCGACAGCCAGCGGTACTGGGAGCCCTTCAGGCCGTCCTCGTCCAGACCGTTCCAGGAGCAGCTGGCGCGGCTCGCCAGGTCGTTGGACTTGGCCGCCGTGCCGTTCTTGTCCTTCGCCTCCGGGACGAGCGTGTCGATCGTCCCCGTCTGAACGGACTTGCACGGGTCCGGAAGCGTGGCGTACGCCGCCTTCTCCAGGGTCGGGGAGGGCTTCGCGCTCGGCTTGCCGGACGAGGAGGATTCGGACTTCTTGCCGCCGTCCGAGCCCGAGCCCTTGCCCGAATCGGACGAGCACCCGGCAACGGTGAGGATCACCGGGACGGCTGCGCAGGCGAGAACGCGGGTGAGGCGCGAGGCTGATCGGTGCATGGTTCCTTCACTACGTCGTGTGGGTCTTCTTCGGACACGCGGTCGGACGCGGGACCCCCGCAACGGTAGCCCGATCGGGTGGCGGCGTGCTGTGCGCGCCGTCACCCCGGGCCGCGGCGGACCCCGCTCACTCGTTGAGGCGCTCCACCAGAGCCTGCGCCAACTGCCGTGCCCTGTCCTGGGTTTCGGAGCTGGAGGGGACGGTGCCCGGCACCGCGGGCTGCACGCTGTACTCCAGTGTGACGATCACATTCGAGGTGCGGAACACAATCCGCACGGTGCGCGACTGCGCCGCGGCGGCGCCTGCGGGAGTCAGCTTGTCCTCGATGAAGGCCTCGTTCCCCAGCCCGTCCAGGACGCGCGAGCCGAGCTCGACCGGGGTGGACGGGCTGCCGGAGGGCGAGGGCGAGCCGGCGCCGCCGGGCAGCGGTGCGGCCGGGGCGGAGGGGCCGGCCGTGGCGGAGGGCGCCGGCGTCGGGCTCGCGGTCGGTCCGGGGAAGGGCAGCTTGGCGTCGGTGAGCTGGCGCACGTACACCTGGCGCGCCTTGTCGTCGTCGCTGGCGGCGGCCCGGTCGTAGGAGACCACACGCTCGAAGCCCACCGACAGCAGCCTCGTCTCCTCGGGCGTCTGCGCGCTCCAGCGGCAGCCGACGCGCCGGTCACCGTCGTACGAGGCGTCCGCGGCGCCCGCGTAGACCTGGTCGCGCTGCTCGGGGGTGAGCGACTCCGCGACCGGGAGCATGGCCTTGAGCCGCTTGCTGTCGGCCCCGGCCTTGCAGGGGGCGGGCAGGATGCGGTACTTCCCGGGCTGGGCGGGCGCGGCCTGGCTGCCGCCGGCCTTCGCGTCGCTGGTGCTGTCGGTCCCGCTCCCGCCGGTGCACCCGGTCAGACCGGCCGCGCCGGCCACGAGTGCCGTGAGCATCGCGATGCCCGGCAGGGCTCGCCGTACCGCCTTGCGCTGCACGTCCAATGGCTCCCTTCGACCGGCGGGCCCCCGACGGTCAGGAAAATGCGTTGCCGCGGCTCGGGCGCGGATGGACACAATGTCTATCGCACACGCTGGTGCCGGCGCCGGTCCTCTGTCGCATTTGGGATCAAGAGCGAGGCTTTTTGCGCTTTGAGCATTTTTCATCGTTTTCGGGGGATTGATTCCGTATGTCGTATGTAGAGGTACCTGGGGCGAACGTCCCGATCCGGATGTGGACCGATCCGGCGTCGGTCGAGGACCACGCGATGCAGCAGCTGCGCAACGTGGCCACGCTTCCGTGGATCAAGGGTCTGGCCGTCATGCCGGACGTCCACTACGGCAAGGGCGCCACGGTCGGCTCGGTGATCGCGATGAAGGACGCCGTCTGCCCGGCGGCGGTCGGCGTGGACATCGGCTGCGGCATGTCGGCGGTCAAGACCTCCCTGACGGCGAACGACCTCCCGGGGGACCTGTCGAAGCTGCGGTCGCGGATCGAGCAGGCGATTCCGGTGGGCACGGGGCTGCACAAGGAGGCCGTGGATCCCTCCCGCCTGTACGGCTTCTCGGAGGCCGGATACGAGGACCTCTGGAAGCGGTTCGACTACATCACCGACGCGGTCAAGTTCCGTCAGGAACGTGCCACGAAGCAGATCGGAACGCTCGGAGGCGGGAACCACTTCATCGAGTTCTGTCTCGACGAGTCGGGTTCGGTCTGGCTGATGCTGCACTCCGGCTCCCGGAACATCGGCAACGAGCTCGCCGACTTCCACATCAACGTGGCGCGCGGCCTGGAACACAACCAGGGCCTGGTCGACCGCGACCTGGCGGTGTTCCTGGCGGCGACCCCCGAGATGGAGGCCTACCGGAACGACCTCTTCTGGGCTCAGGAGTACGCGAAGTACAACCGCGCGGCGATGATGAGCCTGTTCAAGGAGGTCATCCGCAGGGAGTTCCGCAAGGCGAAGGTCTCCTTCGAACGCGAGATCAGCTGCCACCACAACTACGTGGCGGAAGAGCGGTACGACGGCATGGACCTGCTGGTCACCCGCAAGGGCGCGATCCGCGCCGGCAGCGGTGACTACGGGATCATCCCGGGCTCCATGGGCACGGGCTCGTACATCGTGAAGGGCCTCGGCAACGAGAAGTCCTTCAACTCGGCCTCGCACGGGGCGGGCCGGAAGATGAGCCGGACGGCGGCGAAGAAGAAGTTCTCGGCGCGGGACCTGGCGGAGCAGACCAAGGGCGTCGAGTGCCGCAAGGACTCGGGCGTCGTGGACGAGATCCCGGGCGCGTACAAGTCGATCGAGCAGGTCATCGACCAGCAGACCGACCTGGTGCAGGTCGTGGCCAAGCTGAAGCAGGTCATCTGCGTCAAGGGCTGATGCCCGAGCGCAGGTGCCGGGGGAGTGGAGGAGCCCGGACCGGGAACGGTCCGGGCTCCTCCGCGTGCGGGCCTCAGTCGAGCAGCATGTCCACGGACAGCTCGAGGGACACCGCCAGGTGATCGGGAAGCTTGAACGATGTGCCGCGCTTGAAGGTTCGGCGTGAGCGGTAGGACGTGCCGCGCGGATCCGTGTGGACCACGACTTCGTCGTGGTGCCGGTCGGCGACGACGTAGACGGGGACGTCGGCCCTGGCGTAGCTCTCCACCTTGGTGCCGAGGTCGTCCGCCCAGTTCGAGGAGGTGACCTCCAGGATCATGCGGAAGACGTCAGGGCGGTAGCAGTTCTTGGCCACCTTGTGGTCCAGGAAGTCCGCCTCGACGAGCGAGAAGTCCGGGACGGCGTAGTCGTCCTCGCCGGTGGGCAGCCAGATGCCGATGCCCTGGAGGAATTCCAGGCCCGCCTTTTCGGCTCCCGCCTCGTGGAAGGCCACGGTGAGCCGGGTCAGGGTCCGGGCGTGTCGCCCGTCGGCAGGTGGTGTCACGGTGAGCCTCCCCTGGAGAATCTCCACTCGGTGCCCTGGAAGCTCCCTGGAGAGTCGATCGGCGGCCTCCGCGATCGTGGTCTCGTGCTGTATCACGGCCATACCTTCCTCCTTTTCGTGACCCACGCTTTCGGAGCGTAGCCGGGGCTGCCGGTGATCCGCGCGAGTTCACCCGTACGGGCCGGAGCGGGCCGGAGCGGCCTCAGCGGGGCGGTACGCACGTGTGCCGTGCCCGGAGGGGTCCGGGCACGGCACGCGTCATGGGGCTTTCAGCGGGGCCCTGACGGGGTCAGGGGCGCATGGTGAGCTTCGAAAGCCCCTTGTTGGGGGCGCCGTTGGCGACGAGGGTCGTTCCCGGTACCTGCGGGACGACCGGGGTCCAGACCCGGGGGGTGGGGCAGTCCAGCAGGTCCGGCTCGCCGCGGTCCACGTCGCAGGTGGTCTCGTAGACCTGGCCCTCCGTGGTGACCACTTCGACGATGACTTCGTTGGCGGTCTCCGCGATCGTGATGCCGCAGGGGTTCGCCGGGTAGGTCGTCGACGGCGTGCTGAGGTTGTACCAGGTGAAGGCCGGCTGGATGCCCGGGGCGGGGAGGTTGTCCGCGTTGAAGTCGTAGACGCCCGCCCACGCGGTGCCGTCGGGGGTCAGGACCGCCTTGTACTTGACTTCCGCCTCGTCCCACGAGGTGGAGATGTCGACGCAGGGGCCGGTGGCTCCGGTGGCGCCGGTCGCACCCGTGGCGCCGGTGGCTCCCGTGGCGCCGGTCGCTCCGGGCGGACCGGGCGGGCCCGTCGGGCCGACCTTGCACTCGTCTTCGTGGCCGCCGCCCCGGACGTCCTCGCCGTCCTCGTAGTCCTCGTCGTCGCGGCAGGGGTCGCTCGCCACGCTCGCCGGCAGCTGTCTCTCGGCGACTGCCAGTGCGGGATTGGCGAAGCCGAGCATCACGATCGCCAGCGATGCCAGTGCCCCGCCGGCGACCAGCTTGCCCTGTCGGGGAAGCGGGCCCATACGGGACGGTGTCCTCTTGTCAGGACTCATCTGTTTCTGCTCCTCGTGGAACCGGTTGGATTTGACCCTGAAGCGGTGAGCCTCGTCCGGCATCTTTCGGGCATTCGGCGCGAAACGGTGGGAGGCGCAGGGTCCGATCATCAGATCGGGCTATGTACGGAGCCGATCAGGCGAATGCTGCCGTCACCGTCCGTGGCCAGCCGGGGGTGGCGGCGCCGCGGCGATATGACTGTTCCGTGACGACTCTCACCCGTGCTGCTCAGAACGCGGAGGCCCGGCCCGGAGGGGAAAGGAGGCCACTTCTTCTCGGAGCACCGTCCGGCCCGTGGCTGTGGTGGTGGCTGTGGCCGGTGCTGGCCACCCTGTCCCTCGCTCTGGCCGGGATCACCGGACCTCAGCTGGGCACCGACGAGCTGGTCACCTGGAACGTGGGCACGCGCGACACGGACCGGATCCTGGCCCTGCTGCACCACGTCGACGCGGTGCACGGCACGTACTACCTGCTGATGCACGGGTGGATGGCGGTCTTCGGCGACTCCCACCTCGCCCTGCGCATGCCCTCGGCGCTGGCCATGAGCGGCGCGGCGGCCTGCGTGGCGCTGACCGGGGCCCGGCTCTTCGGCCGGCGCGCCGGGCTGTGCGCCGGGCTGCTGTTCGCCCTGATCCCCGCGGTGAGCCGGTTCGCGCAGGAGGCCCGGAGCTACGCACTGGTGGTCCTGGCCGCGACCTTGGCGACGTACCTGCTGCTCCGGGCGCTGGACCGGCCTCGGAGCGGGTGGCGCTGGGCGGCGTACGGCCTGTGCGTGGCGGTCGTGGGGCTGCTGCACCTGGTCGCGCTCACCGTGGTGCTGGGGCACCTGGCCCTGCTGGTCTTCCGGTTCGTCCGCCGTGAGCGCGGCGGCCTGTGGGGCTTCGGCCTCGCGGTCGCCGCCGGTGCCGCCTGTGTGGTGCCCGTGGTCGTGCTGGGCAGGTCGCAGGCGTCGCGCCAGTTGTTCTGGCTGGCGGCGCCGGAGGTGTGGGGGCTCGCCGAGATCTGGCCCCAGGTGTTCGCCTCCGCGCTGTGTGCAGGAGTGGTGGTCACGCTGGCCGCGCTGGCGTGGCGGGAGGGACGCGGCGGCGGCGGCGAGGGCGGCGGCGGCCGCGACGGCCTCGTGCTGTGCCTCGCCGTGGCGGTGCTGCCCCCACTGGTGCTGTGGGCGGCGTCTCACGGGGCCGTCTCCTACTTCCGGTTCCAGTACGTGCTGTTCACCGTGCCGGCCTGGGCGGTGCTCGCGGGTGCCGGGCTGGCTCGCGTGAGCAGGCCGTCGTGGCGGCCGGTCGTCGCGGGCCTGGCCGTACTGGCGCTGCTGGTGCTCCCCGACCAGCGCACGATGCGGGGCACGTTCCAGCACGACGTCCCGCACGCGGCGGACTACGCGGGCGCGGCCCGGACGATCGAGAAGTACCACCGGCCCGGGGACGCCGTGGTCTACGTCCGGGGTGCTCCGTGGATGCTCGACCAGGGGGTCCGCTACTACCTGCGGCGCGATCTGAAGCTGCCGGAGGTGTTCCTCGCCAAGACGGCGGCCGCGAACGACGAGCTGTATCCCGTCCATTGCGCGCGGCCCGCCGCGTGCTTGAAGGGCGAGAGCCGGATCTGGGTGGTGGTACCGGGCAACGGCCCGGATTCCCTGGACGCGGTGCCCGCGCAGCAGGCCCGGGCGCTGCGTGCGCAGTACACCACCTACGGGGCGGAACGGCTCAGCGGTCTCACCGTCACGCTGCTGCAGCGCAACACCACAGAGAGGGATGGGCTGTGACATCAACGGTCTGCCTGAACATGATCGTCAAGGACGAGGCCCCGGTCATCCGGCGCTGCCTGGAATCCGTACGCCCGCTGATCGACAGCTGGGTCATCCTGGACACGGGGTCGACGGACGGCACCCAGGACGTCATCCGCGAGGTGCTCGGGGACCTGCCGGGCGCCCTGCACGAGAGCCCCTTCAAGGGGTTCGACGCGAGCCGCAGCGAGGCGATCGACCTCGCGATGGCCCGCGGCGACGCGGACTACCTGCTGTTCATCGACGCGGACGACCTGATGGAGGTGGAGCCGGGCTTCCGCATGCAGCCGCTGACCCACGACGCCTACCGGGTGGCGCTGCACGACGGGCCGCTCATCCACTGGCGTCCGGCGCTGGTCTCCACGCGGCTGCCGTGGCGCTACGTCGGCATCCTGCACGAGTACATCGAGTGCGGTCAGCCGTACAGCCTCGGGACGCTGGCCGGCGCCCACATCCTCTCGGTGGGGGGCGGGGCCCGCCTGCGGGAGGACGGCCAGCGGACGAAGTACCTGCGCGATGCCGAGCTGCTCCAGCAGGGTCTGGCGAAGGAGCCCGACAACGCCCGTTACGTCTTCTACCTCGCGCAGAGCTGGCGGGACGCCGGGGAGCCGGAGAAGTCCCTCGAGGCGTACGACCGGCGGGCGGACATGGGGGGCTTCGCCGAGGAGGTCTTCTGCGCCAGGCTGTACGCCGCACGGCTCGCGGTGAACCTGGGGCGGCCGCCGGCCGAGGTGATGGACCGCTTCCTGCGCGCGCACGAGAGCCGTCCCTCGCGTACGGAGGCACTGGGCGACCTGGCCCGGCTGTGCCGCGTGGTCGGGCAGCGCTGGCCGCTCGCGTACCTGTTCGCGCGGCAGGCGGTGCGGATCCCGTACCCGAGCGACGTGCTGTTCGTGGAGTTCGACTGGTACGAGTGGCGCGCGCTCGACGAGCTGGCGGTGGCCGCGTACTGGGTGGGGGAGTACGAGGAGTCGGCGCAGTGCGCGCAGCGCCTCCTCGAGGGCGGCAAGCTGCCGGAGGGCGAGCGGGAACGGGTGGGCCGGAACCTGCAGTTCGCGCGGCGCAAGCTCGGCAGACTCGGATCGAAGGACCTCGTGGACGCCTGACTCCCGCCGGGCTCGTGCCGCAGGGGTCAGAGCTCGCGGTGGACCTTCGTGTTCGAGGCCTGGGCGCGGGGGCGGACCACCAGGAGGTCGATGTTGACGTGGCTGGGACGGGTCACCGCCCAGGTGATGGTGTCGGCCACGTCGTCGGCGGACAGGGGCTCCGCGACGCCCGCGTACACCTTGGCGGCCTTTTCCGTGTCGCCGCGGAAGCGGGTGGTCGCGAACTCCTCGGTCTTGACCATGCCCGGGGCGATCTCGATGACGCGCACGGGCTGGCCGACGATCTCCAGGCGGAGGGTCTCGGCGAGGACGCGGGCGCCGTTCTTCGCGGCGACGTAACCGGCGCCGCCCTCGTACGTGGAGTGGCCGGCGGTGGAGGACAGGACGACCACCGTGCCGTCGCCGGAGGCGGTGAGCGCCGGCAGCAGGGCCTGGGTGACGTTGAGCGTGCCGATGACGTTGACCTCGTACATCGTGCGCCAGTCGGCGGGGTCGCCGGTGGCGACGGGCTCGGCGCCGATGGCGCCGCCCGCGTTGTTGACCAGTACGTCGACCGACGGGTAGCGCTCCAGGGAGGCCGCGAAGGCGTCGACGGCGGGGCGGTCGGTGACGTCGAGGGCGTGCGCGGTGGCCTCGTGGCCGGCCGCGGTGAGCTCGGCGGCGAGGGTTTCGATGCGGTCCTTGCGGCGGGCGGTGAGGACGACGTGGTAGCCGGCCGCGGCGAGCTGCCGGGCGGTGGCGGCGCCGATGCCGCTGCTCGCTCCGGTGACGACGGCGGTTTTGGTGGCCGTGCTCATGTGCGGGGCTCCTCGTTCGTTCGTACGGGCGATTACCCGCCAGCATAGGTCCAGCTCAACGGCTCCGCGGGACGTACGGGGGCGGTATGGGGGCGGTACGGGGCGGTGTGGGGCGGTGCGGGGGCGCGGGCGAATGGCGGGACGGCCCGCCCTCATTCGTGTGATGGTCCGACCGGCCGGGGTGGGTGGTGGCTAGCGTCCGCGCGTGGAGGTGGTGGCGATGCGCCGTGTTGCCGTACGGAGTGTGGTGCTGGCCGGGCTGATGGCGTTCGGCGGGGCGGTGCCCGCCGGGGCGGTGCCTGCCGGGGCGGATCCCGGGTGGGCCCGGTCGGAGGCCGATCTGGCGTACCACGGGCGGGTGTCCCTGGCCCAGGGCCGGCTGCGGATCTGGCTGGTGCCGCAGAACGAGGGGCCGTCGGCGCTGCCCAACGCGACGCTGCGGGTGCGGCTGTCGGCCGATCTCGCGGACCGGCAGTCGCTGTCGGAGGGCTGTGCGCGGGTCGGGGCGCGCGAGGTGGTGTGCGAGACCGGGCCGCTGCCGCTGCACGGGCGGGGGCGGCACATCGGGCTGGTGCTGGACCTGAAGGGGCAGGCGCCGGAGGTGGTGGTGCGGGTCGACACGTGGTGGAACGGCGGGGCGACGGACCGGAACCACACCAACGACGAGCACGTGGTGCTGGCGCTGGACACCGGGGACGCCTACGCCTTCTGAGCGGGACCGGCCGTACGGGGGCGGCCGGCGGTGGGCAGCAGCCAGGCCGCGACGGCTGCCGCGAGTTCGGCGTCGGTGGGCTCGGGCGCGCTCCACGCGACGTACCCGTCGGGGCGTACGAGGACGCAGGCGGTACGGGCGGCGCCGCGCCGGCCCGTGCGCCAGTGGACGTGGGCGAGCGGGGCTCCGGGCGGGGCGGTCCGGCCGGGCGGGGTGACGAGGACGAAGCCGCCGGCGCGCAGGGCCTCGTAGAGCCGCTGCCCGTGCGGGCCGGGCGCGAGGGCGAGGTCGGGGGCGCGCCGTCCGGCGGGGCGGCGGGTGCCGGGCGGTGGCGGGTAGGAGATTCCGATGCCGGAGGCCAGGGCGAGGGCGCGGTCCCGGGCGGGGCCGATGCGGGGGAGGACGGCCGCGCCGAGGCCGCGGGCGGTGCGGCGGACGGGGCCGGTGGCCGTGGCGGAGCGGATCAGGGCGCCGCTGATGCGCAGGACGAGGCGGCCGACCGGGTGGCGTTCGCGGTGGTAGCCGTCGAGGAGGGCCTCGGGGTCGGGTGCGTGGCCGTGGAGGACGGCGGCGAGTTTCCAGGAGAGGTTGGCGGCGTCCTGGAGGCCGGTGTTCATGCCGAGGCCGCCGGCGGGGGAGTGGACGTGCGCGGCGTCGCCGGCGAGGAAGACGCGGCCGGATCGGTAGTGGGGGACCTGGCGTTCGTCGCTGTGGAAGCGGGAGATCCAGCGGGCGTCGTGCATGCCGTGATCGGTGCCGAGGGCGGTGCGCAGGATGGTGCGCAGCTCGTCGAGGCCGACGGGGTCGGTGTCCTGGGCGCGGCCGTCGCGGTGCCAGCCGATGGCGCGGTACCAGCCGTCGCCGAAGGGGACGAGGAAGCCGAAGGCGCCCGCCTTGCCGTTGACGGCCAGGAGGTCGTGGGGCGGATCGGTCAGCCGGACGTCGGCGAGGATCATGGAGCGGACGGCGGCCCGGCCGGGGAAGGGCAGGCCGAGGGCGGCGCGGACGGTGGAGCGGACGCCGTCGGCGCCGACGGCGTGGCGGGCGTGGAGTGTGGTGCGGGTGCCGTCCGTGGTGCGTCGCAGGTCGAGGGTGACGGTGTCCCGGTCCTGGCTCAGTCCGATGAGCTCACTGTCATATCGGATGTCCGTGCCTGTGGACAGAGCGCGGCGCTCCAGCAGTTTCTCTGTCTCATATTGAGGGGTGATGAGCACGAACGGGTAGCGGGTGCGGGTGCCCAGCCGTTGAAGGGAGAGAGCCATGCCTCCGAAGGGGCGTACGCGGTCGATCCGTTGGCCGGTGGAGAGGAGTGCGTCGGCGAGTCCGCGCGCGTCGAGGAGTTCGAGCGTGCGGGCGTGCACGGCGAAGGCGCGGGTGAGGTTTGCGGCGGTGCGGGGGCGGCGCTCCACGAGGGTGACGGACAGTCCGGCGGCGGCCAGGTCACCGGCGAGGAGCAGTCCGGTGGGTCCGGCGCCGACCACGACGACGTCGATCGTGTCCTCGGTGTGCTCCGTGTCCTCTGCGTCGGGTGCGGCGGTCATGCCTCGGCAGTCTGCCAGCCGCGGGCCGCCGGGGCGTGGTGCCCCGCGGCTCTCAGACGGTGCCGGAGTCGGCGGTGCCGAACTCGAGGAGCGCCTCGTCGACGATCCGCTCCAGGCGGGCGTGGTGGGCGCCGCGCCAGTAGACGCGCTCGCAGTCGGTGCACTGGGCGAAGACGTCGTAGGAGCGGTGCGTGCCGCGCTCCAGGCGGTCGCCCACGCTGTCCTTGTCGGCCTCCTGGAGCGGGCCGTTGCAGGCGGTGCAGCGGGTCCACGGCGCGAGGACGGGTGCGAACCGGCCGAGGACATCGCGGAGTTGGTCGTCGGGGTTGTCGCTGTAGACGTACGCGCCGGCGAAGATCTCGCGGCGGCGCAGCAGTCCGCGGTCGCGGGAGAGCAGGACGCGCTGTTCGGCGGCGGAGCGGGTGGCGAGGGCCGGGTCGCCGATGTCCTCGTTCTCGTAGGCGGCGTCGACGCCGAGCAGGCGCAGGCGGCGCGCGAGGGTGCCGAGGTGGACGTCGAGGAGGAAGCGCAGCGGTGCGCCCGGGATCTGTTGGGGGCGTTCGACGCCGAACACCTCGACGGACTGGCCGTCTTGGGGCACGTAGGAGACGGGTACCTCGCGGCCGTCGACGAGGATGCGGCCGACTTCGGTGAGCGGGACGCCGGCCGATTCGACGACGTGGCCGAGGCTGGAGGAGCCGTCGGTCGCGGTCGGTACGCGTTCGGCGCGCCGGCTGGGCGCGGCGAACAGGCGCAGTTCGGGGGCGAGGGTGAGCTGAATGCCGGGTCCGTTCACCCTGTCAGCATGCCACTGCCGGGGTGGTGGATGCGGCGGAATTACGAGGTCGCGGCGGCCTGGTCGTAGCTCTCGCGGTGGGCGTTGACCTCGTCGAAGTGGTGTTCGGCCCAGAGTTTCACGGAGGAGAGGAGGCAGCCGAGGCTGCTGCCGAGGTCGGTCAGGCGGTAGTCGACGCGGACGGGGACCGTGGGCGTGACGGTGCGGGTGACCAGTCCGTCGCGTTCGAGGGAGCGAAGGGTCTGGGTGAGCATCTTCTGGCTGACGCCGGGGATCTTGCGGCCGAGGTCGCTGTAGCGCATGGAGCGGTCCTCGGCCTCGCCGAGGGCGCTGACGATGAGTCCGACCCACTTGTCGCTGATGCGCGCCAGGAGCTGGCTGGTGGGGCACTCCCTGAGGAAGGCGTCGTAGGCGGAACGGGCCTCTTCGCGGCGGGCGGCGGCGGTGCGGGTGGCCATGGATACCCACTTCCGGGTCGGGTACGCACCCCGAAGTGCGTACTTACGAAAAGAGAGTACCTCTCCTTACGTTAGTGCTCGCAGGAAAGAAGCGAACCAAGCGAACGAACCGAACCAAGCGAACCGAGCGGATGGAGCGGACGACATGAGCGGCGAGCAGACGATGCCGGCGGTAGTGGTGAACGAGTTCGGCGGCCCGGAGCGGGTCGAGCTGGCCGAGGTTGCGGTGCCGCGCCCGGCGGAGGGGCAGATACGGGTCCGGGTGCGGGCCGCCGGGCTGAACCCGGTGGACGGCGCCGTCCGCGCCGGGGTCTTCGGCGGGGCCGGGCAGCGGCTCGGGCTCGGCTGGGACCTGGCGGGGGAGATAGCCGAGGTCGGTGCCGGTGTCACGGGCTGGGGCGTCGGTGACCGGGTCGTGGGGCTGCACTACGGGCCGGTGAAGCCGCTGGGCACGCACGCGCGGTACGCGGTGCTCGACGCCTCCGCCGTGGCGGCCGCGCCGGCCACCGTGGACGCCGTGGCCGCGGCGGTGCTCCCGCTGAGCGGGCTGACCGCCGCACGCGCGGTGGACCTGCTGGGCCTCGCCCCCGGAGCCACCGTGCTGGTCACCGGCGCGGCGGGGGTGGTCGGCGGCCTCGCGGTCCAGCTCGCGGCGCGGGCCGGCCTCGTGGTGACGGCGCTGGCGGGTGCGCAGGACGAGGAGCTCGTACGGTCGCTGGGCGCGGCCGCCTTCGTTCCCCGCGGCGAGGCTCCGGCCGGGCCGGTGGACGGGGTCCTGGACGCGGCCGTGCTGGGGGAGGCCGCGCTGGGCTTCGTCCGCGACGGCGGGGTCTACGTCGGCCTGATACCGGGCGCCGCCCCGGCGGCGGAGCGCGGGATCCGGGTCGAGGAGCAGGAGGTCGCCGCGGACGGGGAGCACCTGGCCCGCCTGGTCGCCCTGGTCGACGCGGGCGCCCTCGCCCTGCGGGTCGCGGATGCCTTCCCGCTGGCGGACGCCCCGAAGGCGCACGCCCTCCTGGCGACCCCGGGCACGCGCGGCCGGATCATCCTGACCCCGTGACGGTGCCCGGCCCCCTCAGCCGGTAGCACCAGTCGAAGCTGGGGTGGGGGACCCCGGGCGGGTACTCGAAGGCGACCTCGCCCAGGCATGCGAAACCCGCCCGGCGGCAGACCGCGTTGGAGGCCGCGTGGTCGGTGCCGGGGAAGGCGTGGACGGTGTCGCGGGAGCCGTGGATCCGGGCGTGGGCCAGGAGTTCCCTCACCGCGGCCACGGCCAGTCCCCGCCCCTGGAACTCGGGCAAGACACCCCAGCCGGTCTCGTAGACCGGCTCGCCCCGCCACTCCCGCTCCCAGAAGCCGACGCTCCCGACGCTCTCCCCGGTGGCCTCCAAAGACACCCGGAACATCCGCCCGGCGGCGGGCTCCCGCGCACTCAGGGCCTCGTACCTCCGCTGCCGGGCGGCGAGTTTCTCCGCCGGCTCGGGCCCGCCCAGGTAGCGGGTCATGGCGGGTTCGTTCTTGCGTTCCAACAGCCAGAAGTCCCCGGGGCCCCAGGGAGTCAGCACGACGGATTCCATGCGCCAAGGCTGCCCGACGCCGACTGCCGGGGCGAGGGGTGCGGCGTAGCATCGGAAGGGGGACGACGCACCACCCCGAGGAGGTGGCGTCCATGCCTGAAACCCTGGGCATCGGGCACCTCACGCTGTCGGTGAGCGACGTGAAACGCAGCGCCGAGTTCTACAACCAGCTGCTGGATACGCAGACGGTTCTCGATGTGGAGGACGACATCGGCCCGTTCACGGCCGTCGCCGGCCCGGCTTTCGTCCTCGGCTTCCGCACCCACCCGGCGACGAACCGCGCGGACGCCTTCGACCCGGCACGGGTCGGACTGGACCACTGCGCGTTCCACGTCACGGACCGCGCCGCGCTGGAGGCCTGGGAGTCCCGGCTGGACGAGCAGGGCATCGCGCACTCCGGGATCGTGGAGGACCCGTCCGGGCTCCATCTCAACTTCAGGGATCCGGACAACATCGCGCTGGAGTTCTACCGTCCGGCCGCGCAGGGCTGACCCGCTCGGTCAGGGCCAGACCAGGCAGTAGGGCTGGTGGCCGGCCTCGTGGAGGCGGTGGGAGAAGTCCTGCCATTCGTGGAGCAGCTGGTAGACGTTGAACGCGTCGCGCGGGCCGCCGCGGTCCGGGACCGTGGACCAGATGAACGCGGCCGCGCCCACCGATTCCTCGCCGATGCCGCGCAGCGGGTCGACCACCGTCATGGGGAGCTTGACCACCGCGTAGTCGGGGTGCAGGACGACCAGCTCCAGCGGCGGCACCTGGTGGAGGGGTATGCCCTCGATGCCGGTCAGGACCATCGCGGCCACCGTCTCCGGCTTGATCTTGGTGAAGAGGCCGCCCATGCCGAGCTCGTCGCCGCCGAGCTCCTCGGGGCGCATGGTGACCGGGACGCGGGCGGCCGTCGCGCCGTCGGGGGCGCCGAAGTACTTGTAGGTCACCCCCATGCCGCGGCCTCTGGGGAGGCCGTCCGGCGCCTGGGTCGGACCCTGGACCGCGTCGGCCGCCTCGGTGGAGCGGCGGCGGTGCTTGCCCCGGCGGCGGGATTCGCGGGCTTCGCGGGCGCGCTGGGGGTCGAGGCCGTCCGTACCCTCGCCCGGTCCACCACCGCGTTGCATATCTCCACCCGACTGGTCTTGCTTGCCCCGGCCCCGCGGCCCCCGCCACGCAGCCTGATCATCATGGCAGTGACCTCCCCCGCGGCGGCGCGGTGAAACGCCCGTCCGCAAGTCTGTCGCGGCCTCTGAGACCATGGCTGGTGTGAGCTACCCGTACCCGTATGAAGCCCCAGTTTCGCAGACGCTCTTCGAGCGCGCCTCCCTCGTGACCCCCGGCGGCGTGAACTCTCCGGTGCGCGCCTTCCGCGCCGTGGGCGGTACGCCCCGGTTCATGGTGTCCGGCACCGGTCCGTACCTCACCGACGCCGACGGTCGCGAGTACGTCGACCTCGTGTGCTCGTGGGGGCCGATGATCCTCGGCCACTCCCACCCCGAGGTGATCGAGGCCGTCCAGGCGGCCGTCGCCCGAGGAACCTCCTTCGGCACGCCCGGTGAGGGCGAGGTCGCGCTCGCCGAGGAGATCGTGGCCCGGATCGAACCCGTCGAGCAGGTCCGGCTGGTGTCGTCGGGGACCGAGGCGACCATGTCCGCGATCCGCTTGGCGCGCGGTTTCACGGGCCGGGCCAAGGTCGTGAAGTTCGCCGGTTGCTACCACGGCCACGTGGACGCGCTGCTGGCCGCCGCCGGTTCCGGGCTCGCGACCTTCGCGCTGCCGGACACCCCCGGCGTGACGGGCGCGCAGGCGGGCGACACGATCGTGCTGCCCTACAACGACCTCGACGCGGTCCGTGCGGCCTTCGCCGCGCACCCCGGCGAGATCGCCTGCGTGATCACCGAGGCCGCGCCCGGCAACATGGGCGTCGTGACCCCGGCCGAGGGCTTCAACCAGGGGCTCGCCGACCTCTGCCGCGAAAACGGCGCCCTGTACATCTCCGACGAGGTCATGACCGGCTTCCGGACCTCCCGCGCCGGCTGGTACGGCGTGGACGGGGTCAAGCCGGACCTGATGACCTTCGGCAAGGTCATGGGCGGCGGCTTCCCGGCCGCGGCCTTCGGCGGCCGGGCGGACGTGATGGGCCACCTGGCCCCGGCCGGACCCGTCTACCAGGCCGGCACGCTCTCCGGCAATCCGATCGCCACCGCCGCGGGCCTGGCCCAGCTGCGCCTGCTGGACGCGGCCGCCTACGACAAGGTCGACGCGGTGTCGGCCGAGATCCAGGGCCTGGTCAGCGCCGCGCTGAGCAAGGAGGGCGTGGCGCACCGGCTGCAGACGGCGTCCAACATGTTCTCCGTGTTCTTCACCGAGGACGAGGTCAGGAATTACGACGACGCGAAGAAGCAGGAGAGCTTCCGCTTCAACGGGTTCTTCCACTCGATGCTGGCGCAGGGCGTCTACCTGCCGCCGTCCGCGTTCGAGTCCTGGTTCGTGTCCACCGCCCACGACGAGCGGGCGGTCGAGCGGATCGCCGCCGCCCTGCCGGCCGCCGCCCGGGCCGCCGCGGAGGCCACCGCATGAGCAGCAGCGAGATCACCGTCGTCCACCTGGTGCGCCACGGCGAGGTGCACAACCCGGACGGGGTGCTGTACGGGCGCCGGGACGGCTACCACCTGTCCGAGCTGGGCCGGCAGATGGCCGACCGGGTCGCCGAGCACCTGGAGGGCCGGGACATCACCTACGTGGTGTCCTCGCCGCTGGAGCGGGCGCAGGAGACGGCGGCGCCGATCGCCAAGCGCCACGGCCTGGAGCTGGCCACGGACCGGCGCCTGCTGGAGGCGGAGAACGTCTTCGAGGGCAAGACCTTCGGCGTCGGCGACGGCGCGCTGCGCAGGCCCGGCAACTGGAAGCACCTGACGAACCCGTTCAAGCCCTCCTGGGGCGAGCCGTACGTCGAGCAGGTGGTCCGGATGACGAGCGCGCTGGAGGCCGCCCGCGATGCGGCCCGCGGCCACGAGGCGGTGGCGGTCAGCCATCAGCTGCCGATCTGGATCGTGCGCAGCTTCGCGGAGAAGCGCCGGCTGTGGCACGACCCGCGCCGCCGCCAGTGCACGCTCGCCTCCATGACGTCGTTCACGTACCAGGGGGACCAGCTGGTGTCGGTGGGCTACAGCGAGCCGGCCCGGGACCTGGTGCCGGCGCACCTGCTGGCGGGGGCGAAGCCGGTGAAGGGGAAGTCCAAGGCCTTCGGCGCCTGATCCGCATCCGCGGGCCGGGGATCCACAGCCTGTGGACGCGCGAGCGCGTTGATCCACATTCTGTGACGATCTGTTACAGCTCTGCCTAAATAAATACAAGACGCGCGGGAATGACCGTGTCAGCGCACACACTCAGGCTAATTGTCCGTTTATATGACGGAACATAAGCCTTTGGGTCTGACGACGGGACGGTGACATGCGCGACTTCAGCCGAAGGGGAGTGCTCGGGCTCGGACTGGGCGCCGCCGCCGCGGGCATCGCGGGGTGCGGCGGCAGCGGATCCGGCCCGGGCAAACCCGGCCCGCTGGGCCCCGGGACCCCCGGTCCGACCCCCGCCAAGCCGATCGGCGACGGCTCCACCGCCGACACCGGCCCGCAGCCCCGCCAGCCCGACAAGCCCGTGCCCCTCCAGCCGGGCGAGACCCCGCCGCAGTTCGTCGTGTTCAGCTGGGACGGCGCGGGGGAGATCGGCAACGGCCTCTTCCCGCGCTTCCTCAAGCTCGCCAGGGACCACGGCGCGGCCATGACCTTCTTCCTCTCCGGCATCTACCTCCTGCCCGAGTCGAAGAAGGGCCTCTACCAGCCGCCGAACAACCCCGTGGGGGCCTCGGACATCGGCTACCTCAAGGACGAGAACGTCCGTGCCACCCTCAGGTACGTGCGCGAGGCCTGGCTCGACGGGCACGAGATAGGCACCCACTTCAACGGCCACTTCTGCGGCGGCTCCGGCTCGGTCGCCAAGTGGACCGCCGACGACTGGCAGAGCGAGATCGACCAGGCCGTGTCCTTCGTCACCAACTGGCGCACCAACACCGGCTTCACCGACCTCGAACCCCTGCCCTTCGACTACCGCAAGGAACTGGCCGGCGCCCGCACCCCCTGCCTGCTCGGCCAGGACAACCTGCTGCCGACCGCCCGCAGGCTCGGCTGGCGCTACGACTCCAGCTCGCCCGGCGGCCTCCAGGTCTGGCCGGTGAAGAAGGCGGGCGTCTGGGACCTGCCGCTGCAGTCCCTGCCCTTCCCCGGGCACTCCTTCGAGGTGCTGTCGATGGACTACAACATCCTCGCCAATCAGTCGAAGAACACCACCAGGGGCGTCCCCGCCCACTACCCGGCGTGGCGCACCCAGGCCACCGCCACCTACCTCGGCGGCTTCCGCCGCGCCTACGAGACCAACCGCGCGCCGCTCTTCATCGGCAACCACTTCGAGGAGTGGAACGGCGGCATCTACATGGACGCCGTCGAGGAAGCCCTCAAGGGTATGGCGGACAAAAGGGATGTACGGCTCGTATCCTTCCGGCAGTTCACCGACTGGCTCGACGTCCAGGACCCCAAGGTGCTCGCCAAGCTCCGTGCGCTCGGGCCCGGCCAGTCACCCGGCGTGGGCTGGGCCGCGTACCTCGCGGCAGCCTGACCGCCGCCTGACCGCCGCCTGACCGTGCTGACCGGGCCGACCCATCGCCTGACCAGGGCATTGACACCCGTGCGGGGGGTGCGGTAGATCCGCATACCGCCCATGCGAAACTTTTCACATGAGCCTTAGCCGCGCCCCCCGTCGCCGCTCGAGCAGCGGCCGCGCCCTCCTGCTGACTGCGGCGACCGTCGCGGGCGTCATGACCCTGACGTCCTGCGGCGATTCGGGCGGCGGCAGCAAGTCCGCCGGCTCCGGCGGCAACTACGTCACGGGCCCGAGCGGCATCGCCAAGGTGGCCAAGGGGGAGCGGGACGAGGCCCCGAAGCTCGACGGCGAGACCGTCGACGGCAAGACCCTCGACACCACCACGCTCAAGGGCAAGGTCGTCGTCCTCAACGTCTGGGGCTCCTGGTGCCCGCCGTGCCGCGCCGAGGCCCCCAGCTTCGCGAAGGTCTCCAAGGAGCTGGCCGACGCCGGCAAGGACGTCGCCTTCGTCGGCATCAACACGCGCGACACCAGCACGCAGAACGCGAAGGCCTTCGAGGAGACGTACGGGATCACCTACCCGAGCCTGTACGACCCCGCCGGGAAGCTGATGCTGCGCTTCCCCAAGGGCACCCTCAACCCCAACGCGATCCCCTCCACGATCATCATCGACAAGGAGGGCAGGATCGCCGCCCGCACCCTGGCCCCGGTCGGCGAGGAGCACTTGCGCTCGATGATCGACCCGATCCTCGCGGAGCAGTGACCTCGTGGTCGAGTACGTACTCGCCGCCGAGGCGACCGGCGTGAACACCACCGTCCTGAGCGGGGCCCTGCTGCTCGCGCTGCCCATCTCGGTCCTCGCCGGGCTGGTCTCCTTCTTCTCGCCGTGCGTGCTCCCGCTGGTCCCCGGCTACCTCTCCTACGTGACCGGCGTCAGCGGCGCCGACCTCGCCGAGGCCCGGCGCGGGCGGATGCTGGCGGGCGCGCTGCTGTTCATCGCCGGCTTCACCGCCGTGTTCGTCTCCACCGGCGCGCTCTTCGGCTACTTCGGGGAGACCCTCCGGGAGAACAACGAGATCATCTCCCGGGTCCTCGGCGGCCTCGTGATCGTCCTCGGCCTCTTCTTCATGGGCGCGATCCCGGGTCTGACGATGCGCGAGTTCCGCTTCCACAAGAAGCCGGCGGCGGGCCTCGTCGGCGCCCCGCTGCTCGGGGTGCTCTTCGGCGTCGGCTGGACCCCCTGCATGGGCCCGACCCTCGCGGCCGTCACCACGCTCTCCCTCGACCAGGCCAGCGCCGGCCGCGGCGCGCTGCTGACCGTCGCCTACTGCGTGGGCCTCGGGCTGCCCTTCGTCCTCGCCGCGATCGCCTTCCGCAAGGCGCTCGGCGCATTCGGCTGGGTGAAGAAGCACTATGCGTGGGTGATGCGCACAGGCGGAGGCATGCTGGTCCTCACCGGTCTGCTGCTCGTCACAGGTTTGTGGGACAGCATCGTCAGCGACATGCAGAGCTGGACCCAAAGCTTCACGGTGGGGATCTGAGGACTACACGGACATGAGTACGACAGACAACGCGTCCACCGAGGCGTCGCACGACCCCGCCGCGGCGGACCCCGCCGAGGCCGCGGCCGGCTCCCAGCTCTCCACCGCCCCCGTCGAGGACGCCGGTCCCGTCGGCATCGGCGTGATCGGCTGGGCCCGCTGGGTCTGGCGCCAGCTCACCTCCATGCGCGTGGCGCTGATCCTGCTCTTCCTGCTGTCCCTCGCCGCGATCCCCGGCTCGCTCATCCCGCAGAACGCCGTCGACCTGATGAAGGTCGCCGAGTGGAAGCGGACCCACGCGTCCTGGGTGACCGTCGCCGAGAAGCTCCAGCTCTTCGACGTCTACACGTCGTTCTGGTTCTCCGCGATCTACATCCTGCTGTTCGTCTCGCTCATCGGCTGCATCCTGCCCCGCTCCTGGCAGTTCGTCGGCCAGCTCCGGGGCCGGCCGCCGGCCGCCCCCCGCCGGCTCGACCGGCTCCCCGCGCACACCACCTGGCGCACCGAGAAGTCCCCCGAGGAGGTCCTCGCGTACGCGAAGATGCTGCTCGGCGCGCGCCGCTTCCGCACGGAGGCCGGCCGGGGCCACGTCGCGGCGGAGAAGGGCTACCTCCGCGAGGCCGGGAACCTGATCTTCCACATCGCGCTGATCGTGATGCTCGTGGCCTTCGCCTGGGGCAAGCTCTTCATGTCCGAGGGCGGCAAGCTCGTCCTGCGCGGCGGCGGCTTCTCGAACACGCTCACCCAGTACGACGACTTCAAGTCGGGCAGCATGTTCCACCCCGACGACCTGCCGCCCTTCAGCTTCACCCTCGACCAGTTCGACGCCACGTTCGAGGAGAGCGGCCCGCAGAAGGGCACACCGCGCGACTTCAAGGCGTACGTCACCTACAGCGAGGGCGCGCACGGCACGCCGAAGAAGGCCGAGATCGAGGTCAACAAGCCCCTCGAGATCGACGGCTCCAAGGTCTACCTGCTCGGCCACGGATACGCACCGGTCATCTCGGTGACCGACCCCACCGGCAAGGTGATCTACAAGGACGCCGTGCCGATGCTGCCCCAGGACGCCAACCTCACCTCGGCCGGCGCCATCAAGGTCACCGACGGCTACCGGAACAAGAACGGCGAGAAGGAGCAGCTCGGCTTCTCCGCCCAGTTCGTGCCGACCTTCGCCGGCAAGGGCAAGGGCACGATGCTCTCCCAGTTCCCGGCCGCCGATTTCCCGGTGATCGCGCTGAACGCCTACCACGGCAGCCTCGGCGTGGACTCGGGCCTGCCGCAGAACGTGTACCAGCTGAACACGTCCAAGATGCAGCAGTTCATGAAGGAGAACGGCGACCCGCTCGCCAAGATGCTGCTGCCCGGGGAGTCGATGGAGCTGCCCGACGGCGCCGGCACCGTGAAGTTCGAGAGCATCGAGCGCTGGGCCACCTTCTCCGTCACCCATCAGCCCGGCAGCGGCCTCGCCCTGGCGGGCGCGATCGCCGCCATCGCGGGCCTGGCCGGATCGCTGTTCATCCAGCGCCGCCGGATCTGGGTCCGCGCGGTGGCCGGCGCGGACGGCGTCACCGTCGTCGAAATGGCCGGCCTCGGCCGCAGCGAGTCCGCCAGGCTCCCGGAGGAACTGGCGGGGCTCGCCGCCACGCTGCACGAGCAGGCGCCGACCGCGCCGACCGCGAGGCCCGCGGGCCCCGCTGCTCCCTCGCAACCCGTCGAAGAAACCCCCGAAGGAGAGCGCGGATGACGCCGCTCGCTGCCGCAGCCAACGAGAACCTGGCTCAGATCAGCAACTACCTGGTCTATTCGTCGATGGCGGTCTACATGCTCGCCTTCTTCGCGCACATCGCCGAGTGGACCTTCGGCAGCCGCAGCAAGGTGGCCCGTACGGCCGCCGCGCTGACCCAGGCCAAGGCCGCGGCCGGCCCCGCCCCCGCCGTCCAGGTCCGGGGCAAGGCGGGCAGCACGGCCGTCCTCGACAAGCCGAAGGTCGTCACCCGCTCCGCCGCGGGCACCCGCGACGTGCCCGACGGCCCGGGCGCCGCGGGCGGCACCGAGCAGGGCGACCTGTACGGGCGGATCGCGATCTCGCTGACCGCGCTCGCCTTCGTCCTGGAGGCGGCGGGCGTCGTCGCCCGCGCGATGTCGGTGCAGCGGGCCCCCTGGGGCAACATGTACGAGTTCTCGATCACCTTCTCCACGGTGGCCGTCGGCGCGTACCTGGTGCTGCTCGCGCTGAAGAAGAACGTCCGCTGGCTCGGCCTGATCCTGGTCACCACCGTCCTGCTGGACCTCGGCATCGCCGTGACCTGGCTCTACACCGAAAGCGACCAGCTGGTCCCGGCCCTGCACTCGTACTGGCTGTGGATCCACGTCTCCACGGCGATCTTCTGCGGCGCCGTCTTCTACATCGGTGCGGCCGGCGCGGTCCTCTACCTCTTCCGCGACTCGTACGAGAGCCAGCTGGAGGCCGGGCGCACGCCGGGCAGGTTCCGTTCCTCGGTGCTGGAGCGGCTGCCCTCGGCGGCCTCGCTCGACAAGTTCTCGTACCGCATCAACGCGGCCGTCTTCCCGCTGTGGACCTTCACGATCATCGCGGGCGCGATCTGGGCGGGCGACGCCTGGGGCCGCTACTGGGGCTGGGACCCCAAGGAGGTCTGGTCCTTCGTGACCTGGGTGGCGTACGCCTGCTACCTGCACGCGCGGGCCACCGCGGGCTGGAAGGGCCGCAAGGCCGCCTACCTGGCGCTCTTCGCCTTCGCCTGCTGGATCTGGAACTACTACGGCGTGAACATCCTGCTCAGCGGCAAGCACTCGTACGCGGGCGTCTGACCGTCAGGAGTGGGACGCTGGTGTCATGCCTCCTGTGAGTCATGGCACCAGCGAGAGCCGCGGTGAGGACCGCTGGCGGATCCGGTTCGAGCTGCACCTGCCGTGCGCGTACGAAGCGCTGTGGCCGGCCCTGACCACACCGGACGGGCTGCGCGGCTGGCTGGCCGAGGCCGAGGTCCTGGAGCGCCGCCTCGGCGGGGCGGTCACCCTGCGCCGGCCCGACACCGGGACGGTGGCCGAGGGGCGGGTCACGGCGTGGGACGTGGAACGGGTCGTGGAGTACACGGTGAGCGGGCACGAGCGGATCCGCTTCCACCTGGAGCCGGTGGGCACCGACTCGACGGTCATCCGCTTCGTGAACGAGCGGGGCGGAACCGAGAGCGAGCGGCTGGACTGCCTGGCCGACTGGCACGCGCACTTCGAACTGCTGGAGTCGGCGCTGGCCGGACGGCCGGTGAACTGGGCCACCTGGACCGACGCCCGCCGGAGCGAGCTGCGCGAGGACTACGCGTCCCTCTCCCGGACGTAGTGCGGTGGCCGTGGCTCGGTTGCCGTGGCTCAGTCCGAGCCCTTGTCCTTGTCCTTGCCCTTGTCGTCCTGGTCCTTGTCCCGTTCCCGCTCCTCGCGCAGGGACTTGAGGAACTCCGGGTTGTCGTCCGGCGCGACCCACTGGGCCCGGCGCGGCGCACGCCCGCCCCCGGTCGCCGTCCGCTTCTTTCCCGCGGCCAGCCACACCACCGGCCCGACGATGGAGAAGAGCAGGATGATGATCACCCAGACCGGCTTGGGGAGGTGCTTGACCTCTTCCTCCGGCGTGTTCAGGCAGTCGATGAAGGCGTAGATGGTCAGTGCGAGGAGCAGCAGGAACGGCAGGTAGCGCAGCACGGTGTGGAACCGACTCCCGGGCAGTGACGGCGGGCCCGCGCGGGGCCCCGGTGACCCTTCAAGGGTAGTTGGTGACGGATACTTGCCGACATGGCTTACGACGATCTCCGCTCGCTGCTCCGGGCTCTGGAGCGGGAGGGCGACCTCAAGCGCATCAAGGCAGAAGTCGACCCCCATCTCGAGGTGGGGGAGATCGTCGACAGAGTGAACAAGGCGGGAGGCCCGGCCCTCCTCTTCGAGAACGTCAAGGGCTCGGCGATGCCGCTGGCCATGAACGTCTTCGGCACCGACCGGCGCCTGCTGAAGGCACTCGGCCTGAAGTCGTACGGCGAGATCAGCGAGAAGATCGGCGGCCTGCTCAAGCCCGAGCTGCCGCAGGGCTTCATCGGGGTCCGCGAGGCCTTCGGCAAGCTCGGCTCGATGGTGCACGTGCCGCCGAAGAAGGTGAAGGGCGATGCCGCGCCCGTCCAGGAGGTCGTCCTCACCGGCGACGACGTGGACCTCGACCGGCTCCCGGCCCTCTTCACCTGGCCCAAGGACGGCGGCTCCTTCTTCAACCTGGGGCTCACGCACACCAAGCACCCCGAGACCGGTGTCCGCAACCTCGGTCTGTACCGCCTCCAGCGCCACGACAAGCGCACCATCGGCATGCACTGGCAGATCCACAAGGACAGCCGCAACCACTACGCGGTGGCCGCCAAGCGCGGGGAGCGGCTGCCGGTCGCGATCGCCTTCGGCTGCCCGCCCGCGGTGACGTACGCGTCGACCGCGCCGCTGCCCGGCGACATCGACGAGTACCTCTTCGCCGGCTTCGTCGCCGGCAAGCGCATCGAGATGGTCGACTGCAAGACCGTGCCGCTCCAGGTCCCCGCCCACGCGGAGGTCGTCATCGAGGGCTGGCTGGAGCCGGGGGAGACGCTCCCGGAGGGCCCCTTCGGCGACCACACCGGCTTCTACACCCCGCAGGAGCCGTTCCCCGCGCTGAAGATCGACTGCGTGACGATGCGGAAGCGTCCGCTGCTCCAGTCGATCGTGGTGGGCCGCCCGCCGACGGAGGACGGCCCGCTGGGCCGCGCGACGGAACGCTTCTTCCTGCCGCTGCTGAAGATCATCGTGCCGGACATCGTGGACTACCACCTGCCCGAGTCGGGCGGCTTCCACAACTGCGCGATCGTCTCGATCGACAAGAAGTACCCGAAGCACGCGCAGAAGGTCATGCACGCCATCTGGGGCGCGCACATGATGTCGCTGACCAAGCTGATCATCGTGGTGGACGCCGACTGCGACGTCCACGACCTGCACGAGGTGTCCTGGCGGGCGCTCGGCAACACGGACTACTCCCGCGACCTGACGGTGGTCGAGGGGCCGGTGGACCACCTGGACCACGCCTCGTACCAGCAGTTCTGGGGCGGCAAGGCGGGCATCGACGCCACCAAGAAGCTCCCCGAGGAGGGCTACACCCGCGACGGCGGCTGGCCCGACATGGTGGAGTCGGACCCGGCGACCGCGGCCCTCGTGGACCGCCGCTGGAAGGAATACGGCCTGTGAGCCCGATCGCCATGGGCGGCCCGGCCCTGTTCCTCGGCGGCGAGACGTACGTGGCCCTCGTGCGCCCGGAGCTCGATCCCGCCGACCCGGGCGTCCGGCTGGCCGCCGAGCAGGCGGGGGTCTCACCCGAGGAGTTCGCCGGGCCCGGGAACGTCTGGGCGCTGATGTGGGAGGACGAGGGCGGCGAGGGCGGCGGCTTCGAGCTGCCGGGCCTGCGCGACGCGGAGGCGGAGGACTTCGCGGAGCGGCTGCGCCTCGCACTGGGCACGGGCGAACCGTTCACGACCGAGGCGGGAGACGTCCTGCGCCTGGACGCCCGGCCGGACGGCGCCGACGGCTACGCCTTCACGGCCCGCGTCACCCCGCCCGAGGGCGAGGACATGGAGCCCGTGACGCTGGAGCTGAGCCCGGTCGCCACCGCCACGCTGCTGTCCGACCTCGAAGCGTTCCGGAGGGAACTCGCATGATGACCACCGCCGACGGAGTGGTCGGGCCCGGCCCCGCACCCGAGGCCAGCAACAAGGTCAAGGCGTTCCTGCGGCTCGTGATGATCGAGCACTCGGTCTTCGCGCTGCCCTTCGCCTACATCGCCGCGCTCACCGCCATGTTCCAGCTCGACCGGAACGTGCACTGGGGCAAGCTGCTGCTCGTCACCGTGTGCATGGTGGGCCTGCGGACCTTCGCGATGGCCGCCAACCGGATCATCGACCGCGAGATCGACGCCCGCAACCCGCGCACGGCCGGCCGTGAGCTGGTCACCGGAGCGGTGTCGGTGCGGTCCGCGTGGACCGGGGCCGGGATCGCGCTGCTGGTCTTCCTCGGTTCGGCGGCGCTGCTGAACCCGCTCTGCTTCGCGCTGGCTCCCGTCGCGGTGATACCGATGGTGGTGTACCCGTACGGCAAGCGGTTCACGAACTTCCCGCACGCCATCCTGGGCCTGGCCCAGGCGATCGGCCCGGTCGGGGCCTGGCTCGCGGTGACCGGTGAGTGGTCGTGGGACGCGGTGATCCTCGGGCTCGCGGTGGGCGTGTGGATCGGCGGCTTCGACCTGATCTTCGGCTCCCAGGACGTCGCCGCGGACCGTGCGGAGGGCGTCAAGTCCGTCCCGGCCCGCTTCGGTGTCCCGGCCGCCCTGTGGGGGGCCCGGGGGGCGCACGTGGTGACCACGGCCCTGCTGGTCTGGTTCGCCCTCGCCACGGATGCGGGGATGTTCTTCTGGGCGGGCCTGCTGGTCGTCGTCTGCGCCTTCTTCTACGAGCACAGCATCGTGACGCCGCACGACCTGTCCCGGCTGAACCGTGCCTTCTTCACGGTCAACGGGTTCATCGGGATTGCCCTCTTCGTGTGCGCCCTGCTGGATCTGGCGGCCCGCGGCCTGACCTTCTAGGGCCACCGTCCTAGGCGGCGGCGGCGCCCCTGGCCGGCCGGCGGAAGTAGAGGGCCGTGACCACGCCTGCCACGAGGCCGCAGAGGTGGCCCTGCCAGCTGACCCCGGTGTTCGTGGGCAGGACGCCGAGGAGGAAGGAACCGCCCCAGAACGCGGCGATCACCACTCCGACCGCGATGCCCAGGATCTTCCGCTCGACGAAGCCGCGGACCACGAGGTAGCCGAAGAGGCCGAAGATCAGGCCCGAGGCGCCGATCGTGATGCTGTGGGACGGGGACAGCAGCCAGACGCCGATCCCGTCCGCCACGATGATGAGGGCGCTGACGGCGAGGAAGCGGCGGATGCCGCTGAGGGCCGTGACGAAGCCGAGGACCAGCAGCGGGACGCTGTTGGACGCCAGGTGGCCGAAGCCGAAGTGCAGGAAGGGCGCGGCCGCGATCCCGCCGAGGCCGTCCGGCTCGCGGGCGGCGATCCCGTAGAGGTCCAGGGCGTTGCCGGTGGCCAGATCCACCACCTCGATCACCCACAGCAGCGCCACCCAGCCGAGCATCAGTCCGGCCGCGGCCTTCGCCCTGTCGGTCCGTGTCCAGGTGTCCTGAGCCGTACTCACCGTCGTCCCCCTTGTCGTGCGTCCCACCCCCTGGAACGTCCGGCCACCTTAGCGAGTGCCCGCCCGTGGTGGCCGGATAGTCTCGGAGGTATGACTGAGCGCAAGCGCACCCCGTGGGTGGTGGGGGTTTCCGGGGCTTCCGGGACCCCGTACGCGGCGGCGGTGCTCCGCGGACTCCTCGCGGCCGGCGAAAGCGTCGACCTGGTGGTGAGCCGGGCCTCCCGGCTCACCCTGCTGGACGAGACCGGGATCGCCTTCCGGGACGCGCACTGGCGGGAGGACCTGGGGGAGTGGCTGGAGCGGGGGGCCGACGGGAAGCCAGCGACCTTCGCCCGGCCGGAACTGGCCGACGTGCGCTACTGGGGCGCGGGGGACCTGGCGGCCGGGCCGAGTTCGGGCTCGTACGCCGTCAAGGGGATGCTGATCGTGCCGGCGTCCACGGCCTGCGTGGCGGGGGTCGCGCTCGGGCTGTCGAAGGACCTGCTCCAGCGCGTCGCGAGCGTGACGCTCAAGGAGCGGCGCCGACTGGTGGTGGCGGTGCGGGAGACCCCGCTGAACGGGCAGACGCTGAAGCATCTGGTGACGCTGGACGAGGCGGGCGCGATCGTGCTGCCCGCCTCTCCGGCGTTCTACGCGGGTGCGACGCACATCCAGGACCTGGTGGATTTCGTCGCGGGGCGGGTGCTCGACGCGGCAGGGGTGCCGCACGGGCTGTACCGCCGTTGGGAGGGGGAGCTCGGTGGCGCCCGCCCGTGAACAGCGCTGGGGGCAGCGCCGTGACTAGCGCTTCTTGGCGGTGCGCGGCTTGCGGGTCCTGTCGACGCGGTGCGCGGCGGACGGCTGGTCGGTGCGGGATCGGTTGGCCAGCTCCTGGAGCTGTCGCATGTGTGCGTAGGCCATCTCGATCGTGTACACGGTGAACCACTCCTGAAGATCGTCATTGACCTGTTGAAAGATTCACAGGGTGTTGACCCTGTGTGCCTTAGATTCTATACCTAAACTTGCAGGATCGCCGAATAATGGAAGGCTCCACGTAATGGACACGGTGGACAGGCAGCTCATCCAGGCACTTCGCGAGAACGGTCGTGCCTCGTACGCGGAGCTGGGCCGTCTCGTGGGCCTCTCCGGCCCCAGCGTCACCGACCGCATCAACCGGCTGGAGTCGGCCGGCGTCATCACCGGCTACCGCGCGACGGTGGACTCGCGTTCGCTCGGCCTCGGCGTCACGGCGCTGATCGGTCTCTCCATGTCCGACGCCGCGGACCACGAGGACGTCGCCCGGAGGCTGCGCGACCTCGCCGAGATCGAGGACTGCTGGTTCATCGCCGGCGACGACTCCTTCATGCTGAAGGTGCGCGCCAACGACGTGGACGGCCTGGAGAAGATCATCCGCAGGCTCTCCGGGACCAAGGGCGTCTCCCGCACGCGCACGACCATCGTGCTCTCCACGAAGTGGGAGAACCGGGTCGGGGAACTGCCCGAGGAGAGCTGAGAGTACGGTGGGGTCGGGTTGCAGGACAGGCATCTAGAGGAGGCGACCGCCTGATGGACGCTGGGCTCAAGCGCGAGCTGGAGGAGAAGGTCCGCTCCGGCGAGCGGCTGACCCGTGAGGACGGCATCGCCCTCTACGAGTCGGACGACCTGGCCTGGCTCGGTGGCCTCGCCCACGAGGTGCGCACGCGCAAGAACGGCGACGTCGTCCACTTCAACGTCAACCGCCACCTCAACATGACGAACGTGTGCACCGCCTCGTGCGCGTACTGCTCGTTCCAGCGCAAGCCGGGCGAGAAGGACGCGTACACGATGCGCATCGAAGAGGCCGTGCGCCTGGCCAAGGCCATGGAGAACGACAACCTCACCGAGCTGCACATCGTCAACGGCCTGCACCCGAACCTGCCGTGGCGCTACTACCCGCGCTCGCTGTCGGAGCTGAAGAAGGCGCTGCCGAACGTCTCGCTGAAGGCGTTCACGGCGACGGAGATCCACCACTTCGAGACGATCTCCGGCATGTCCGCCTCGGACATCCTGGACGAGCTGATCGAGGCCGGCCTGGAGTCGCTCACCGGCGGCGGCGCGGAGATCTTCGACTGGGAGGTCCGCCAGCACATCGTCGACCACCGCACCCACTGGGAGGACTGGTCGCGCATCCACCGGCTGGCGCACTCGAAGGGCCTCAAGACCCCTTCGACGATGCTGTACGGGCACATCGAGGAGCCGCGCCACCGCGTGGACCACGTCCTGCGGCTGCGTGAGCTCCAGGACGAGACCGGCGGCTTCCAGGTCTTCATCCCGCTGCGCTACCAGCACGACTTCGTGGACATGCAGGACGGCAAGGTCCGCAACAAGCTCCAGGCGCGGACGACGATGGCGACGGGTGCGGAGGCCCTGAAGACCTTCGCGGTCTCCCGGCTGCTCTTCGACAACGTGCCGCACGTCAAGGTGTTCTGGGTGATGCACGGCGTGCAGACCGCGCAGCTCGCGCTCCAGCACGGCGCCGACGACATGGACGGCTCGGTCGTCGAGTACAAGATCACGCACGACGCGGACAACTACGGCACCCCGAACAAGCTGGGCCGCGAGGACCTGCTCGAGCTGATCCGCGAGGCGGGCTTCCGCCCGGTCGAGCGCAACACGCGCTACGAGATCATCCGCGAGTACCCCGGCCCGGACGCCGGCCTGCGCGAGACGCCGCAGGCGATGCGCGTCTGACGCCCCGACACGTGGGGAGCCCCGGTCCGCCGTGCGGGCCGGGGCTTTTTTCGTTGCGAGGGGTGGAGGTAATGGATAATGTTCATGGGTGACCCTTACTTTCACCCTGGATCCGGTCATCGACCCCGCCCTGCACGAGGGCATCCTGTCGCTGTGGGCCGACGTCTCCAACGCGGGCGGCGCCGTGGGCTTCGTACCCCCGGTCACCGCCGACGACATCCGCCCGGCGCTGATCAAGCAGCTCGCCGCGGTCGCCGACGGCGGCAGCCGGCTCCTCGTCGGCCACGACGAGGCGGGCGAGGTCGCCGCGACCGCGTTCCTGACCCACAACACGCACCGCCTGCAGCTGCACTGGCTGTGGGCGTACACGGTGATGGTCCACCCCCGCCACCAGGGCAAGGGCTACGGCCGCGACCTGATGGCCGCGGCGGCGGACGCGGCCCGCACCTTCGAGGGCATCGACGCGATCCGCCTCGGCTGCCGCGGCGGCATGGGCCTGGAGCGCTTCTACGAGTCCTGCGGCTACAAGGAGGTCGGCCGCGTCCCCGACGCCATCCGCGTCGCCCCCGGCGACGACCGCGACGACGTCACGATGCTGCTGCCGCTGTACTGACCGCCCGGGCGGCGACCCCAGCGGGCGGGAGCGGGGGACCGGCGTGCTTCACTGGACGGGCACGTGCCGCCGTACGAAGACGAGAAGGAAGGGGTCACCGTGTCCCTCAAGCCGAGCGCGACGATCCGCTACACCGCGATGCGTCTGGGCATCTTCGTCGGATGCCTCGTCGTCGTCGCCGTCCTGGTCCGCCTCGGCTGGGTGCCCGCCGGGCTCGGGGACGCCAACTTCGCCTGGGTCGTACTGCTGGCCCTCGTCCTGTCCGCTCCGCTCTCCTTCGTGCTGCTGCGCAAGCAGCGCGACGAGATGTCCGCGCAGATCTCCGGCCGGGTCACGGGCGCGAAGCAGAAGCTCGCCGCGAACCGCAGCCAGGAGGACGCGGCCGACGACGCGGCCCGCGTGAACTCCTAGCGCCGCGGGAGGCCTCGGCCGTCCGTTAGCTTCCTCACACACCGCACCGCACCGCCCCGGCGCCGGGCAAACCGCCTGCCGCGCCGGGGCGGTGGTGTTTTCCCGCCTCAAAGAAGCCCTTTGAGATTCTCAAAGGAAGAGTGTTAGCGTGTTCACCATGTTGACCACAGCTGCGCACCCGACGACCGTGAGCGTCCCGCTCGTGGCGCGCCTGTACGTCGACCTCTGCCGCCGCGCGACCGCGGCCTGTTGCCGTTGATCCGCGCCGTGTGATCCGCATCGTGCGCTGAATCGATACAGCAGCGGTCCCGGCCGGCCGTCTTCCTGGCTGCTGCCGCACCGCATCACCCTCACCCCTCCCGCAGAACCTCTCCCTGTCTTCGTGCGTCACCCCAGGAGCGTGTCCGTGTCCGCGTCCCCCCAGGCCCAGGCTCCCGCCAAGGCCTCGTTCAAGTTCCCGTTCTGGGCCCAGATCATCGCCGGTCTGGCCCTCGGCGTCCTCTTCGGCTGGATCGCCCGCAGCCAGGACGTCAGTTGGCTCGCCACCACCCTGGAGAAGACCGGCGACCTCTTCGTCCAGCTGCTGAAGCTGGCCATCGCCCCGCTCGTCTTCTTCGCGATCCTGGTGTCCATCACCAACCTGCGGAAGGTCAACAACGCCGCGCGGCTCGCCTCGCGCACGCTGCTCTGGTTCATGATCACCTCGCTGATCGCGGTCGGCATAGGCATCGCCATCGGCCTGCTGACCGACCCGGGCGCGGGCACCGGCCTGACCGCGGCGGACGGCAAGGAGCCGAAGAAGACCGGCTCCTGGATCGACTTCCTGACCGGGATCGTGCCGACGGACATCGTCACGCCGTTCACCGAGCTGAAGGTCCTTCAGATCGTCTTCCTGGCCGTCGTCGCCGGTATCGCCGCGCTCCAGCTCGGCAGCAAGGCCAAGCCGGTCCTCGACCTCGCCGAGTCCGTGCTCGAACTGCTCCAAAAGGCCCTGTGGTGGGTCATCCGCCTCGCCCCCATCGGCACCGTCGGCCTGATCGGCACCGCGATCGCCACGTACGGCTGGGAGCTCATCGGCAAGTACGCCACCTTCACCGCCGACATCTACATCGGCTGCGCCCTGGTGATGTTCGGCGTGTACCCGCTGCTGCTCGCCACGGTCGCCAAGGTCAGCCCGCTGCAGTTCTTCAAGGGCGCCTGGCCCGCCATCCAGCTGGCCTTCGTCTCCCGCTCCTCGGTCGGCACCATGCCCGTCACGCAGAAGGTCACCGAGCGGCTCGGCGTCCCCAAGGAGTACGCCTCCTTCGCCGTCCCGTTCGGCGCCACCACCAAGATGGACGGCTGCGCCGCGATCTACCCGGCGCTCGCCGCGATCTTCATCGCGCAGATCTTCGACGTGCAGCTGGGCATCAAGGAGTACCTGCTCATCGTCTTCGTGTCGGTCATCGGTTCGGCCGCGACGGCCGGTCTGACCGGCGCCACGGTCATGCTGACGCTGACCCTGTCCACGCTGGGCCTGCCGCTGGCGGGCGTCGGCCTGCTCATGGCGATCGACCCGATCCTGGACATGATGCGCACCGCCACCAACGTGGCCGGCCAGGCCCTGGTCCCGGTCCTCGTCTCGGCCCGTGAGGGGATCCTGGACAAGGAGGCCTACGCCTCCGCCTCGGCCTCCCCGCTGGACGAGCCCGCCCCGGCGGCCCCGGCCGCGCAGGCGGACCCGGTCCCCGTGGCCGCCTGACCCTCCCGCACTCGCCACAGCCCCCGCCCCCGTCCGGGCGGGGGCTGCGGCGTGTCTACTCCAGGGTCGCGACGCGGATCCAGGCGACCGCCGCGGGGAGCAGCGGCAGCGCGTACCACCAGCGGTTCATGGTCCGGCGGTACACCGGAAGCAGGGAGACGAGCAGCACGACGAGGCAGATGGCGTACACGGCCTGGGCGCCCGACCGCATGTCGGCGCGCATACGCTCGTCACCCGCATCCACCTCCGCGCTCAGCAGGAGCACGCAGAAGTACACCGCCGGCACGTAGAGGAGGCCGAGCGGGACGCCCAACACCCACTGCAGGCAGCCCCGGTCCTCCGGCAGGTCGATGTTCTCGCGCCTGTACGTCATCGCATTGCGTCCTTCACGTTCCCCGGGGGAGCGGGTCAGGAGTGTGCGATGAATCGCGCCCAGGCGTGGGGGGTGAAGGAGAGGTGGGGGAGGCGGGTGTCCTTGGAGTCGCGGACGTGGATGGTGGCGGGGGTGTTGGCCACCTCGACGCAGTCGTTGATGTCGCCGCTGTCGCTGTAGCTGCTCTTGAACCACTCCAGCTCGGATTCGTGGATCATGTCTCTCCCAGCACTTGCTCGATGAATGCGACGGACTCCCGTGGCGTGAGAGCCTGAGACCGGATCATGGCATGGCATTGCTCAAGGATCCGGACTTGCCTCGGATCCGAGACCGGACGGCCGTTGAACGCCCCCTCGGAGCGTCCTACTGCCGATCCGTCTGCGAACTTCAGCACTTGGATCAACCCGCCCATTCCAGCGTGCTCCTCGAGACCGGTGGGCATGACCTGGATCGTCACGTGCCGCAGTTCGGCAACCTTCAGCAGGCGTTCGAGTTGGCCACGCATCACCATCGTCCCGCCGATACGGCGGCGCAAGGTCACCTCTTCCTGGACGAAACACAGAGCGGGTGCGGGACTTCGATCGAAGATCGACCGGCGGGCCATTCGGGCGGCCAAGCCGCGTTCCACCTCCTCGATGGTCTGTGGCGGCTGCCACATCTCGAACAGGGCGCGCGCGTAGTCGTCCGTCTGCAACAGGCCATGGATGTTGTGGTTGCCGTACGCCGACAGTTCGACCGCCCGGCCTTCCAGCTTCACCAGGTCCCGGACCTTCTTCGGGTAGCGGACCTGCTCCATGTCCGCCTTCATCGCGGCGATCTTCCCGCCTGCGCGCAGCACCTCGTCCGCCTTGTCCAGGTACTCCGGGCGGGGGATGCGCTTGCCCGCCTCGACCTTGCGGACCAGGTCCTCGCCGTACCCGATCGCCGCGCCGAAGTCTGCGACCCGCCGGCCCGCCTCCTCCCGCCACACCTTGAGCTGGCGGCCGAGTGCGGCCAGTACCGCCACTCCCTGCTCGTCCTCGGGATCGACGTCCCAGCCCGCGTCTTCCGTACCGTCAATGTCCACGCTCACGCGCCCACCTCCGACGAGCCGAATGTCCCCACACCCCTTGCCCGGCCGCAGTTCGGGACAGCCGCGACAGAGCCGGACAGGCGCCGGACAAACACCCGACGCGAGGGCGTCCCCGCTCTCTCACGGTACGCACGTGCCGCCACGCTGTGTGACGTGAATCACCAACTCGCCCACGCCTGGGCTGACACCGACCGGTTCGACGTACGGCTCTCCTCCACCCCGCGAGGTGCCCGACTGGCACGGCTGCTCGCCGTCGAGCAACTGCGCGCCTGGGGACTGCCCTTGTGGGATCCCGCCCAGGTCGTGGCCGAGCTCGCCGCGAACGCCGTGACGCACGGGCGCGCGCCCGGACGGGACTTCCGGCTGGTGCTCGCCGTCGCGGGAGGCGTGCTGCGGATCGAGGTGACCGATACGCGGAGTGACCGGATCCCGGTCCTCCGCGATCCGGGGCGGGGGCTGGTGATCGTCGAAGGGCTCGCGGACCGTTGGGGCGTAAGGGAAGGGCCGGCCCCGTCCAAGGTGGTGTGGGCGGAAGTCCCGCTGGTCACCGGGTCGCGGGGCGCCGCGACCCGGCGTGCTTAGACGCATAAGTGCACATGCACCGGGTGAAAGAACCAACCGACCAACCAACCCCACCCGCTCCGTGGCAGGGCGCCATCCCTCGGATGGGTGAACTATCCCAACTGGGCTGGATTTGCCGCCGGTTGCCGGGCATATGCTCGGCCCGACAACAGCAGACATGAGACGGCCCCCGGCGGGACTGCGAATCCCGGTCGAGGGCCTGACCAAGTAGGAAGTAAGCGGCTTCCCCATGGCTCTCCAGCAGCCTAGCGCGCCCTCGCGCGCCTCGTCCCGTGTTCCCGCCGGGACCCCCCGATCCGGTGTCATCCACGTCAACATCCGGCACGCCAGTCACTACACCGTGGTCGGCAACAGCCTCGCGCAGCACCGCGAACTGTCCTTCACCGCGCGGGGCATCGCCCTGTACATCCAGTCGCTGCCCGCCGGGTCCCCCATCGGGGTCAAGGCCCTCGCCGGGCGGTCCACGGAGGGCGAGATCCGGGTCGCCGCAGCACTGCGGGAGCTGGAGGAGCACGGGTACCTGGCCCGGCGGCGCGAGCGGCTGGCGACCGGGCAGGTGGTGACCCGTACGTACTCGTACAACAGCCCGGGGGCCGCGCTGCGGCAGCCGCCGCCAGATCCGTCGCCGGACGAGAAGCCCGTACGCGGGCCGGATCCGCTGCCGGAGCCGACGCCGGAGCCGGAGGCTGCGCCTCTGCCCGAGCCGGGCCCGGTGCCGGAGCCAGTGGCCGCGCCCGCGTCCGTACCCGCGTCCGTACCCGCGCCGCAGGCGGCCGGTCCCGCCGCGCCGGTTCGTCAGGAGGCCGTGGACCTGCTCGCGCGGCTGCGGAGCGAAGACCCCCGGCTGTTGCTCGCCGACCGGGACGTGAGGCGGCTCGCGCCCGGGGTCTCGGCGTGGCTGGAGCGCGGGGCCCCGCCCGAGGCCGTACGCCATGCGCTGACCACGGACCTTCCCGCCGACCTGCGCCACTCGGCAGCCCTGATCGCGTACCGCCTCAGAACGCAGCTCCCGCCCCACCTCCCGGCGGCCCCGGCTACCCCGGCCGCCCGGCCGGTCAGACGGCCGGACCCGTTCCAGAACTGCGACGGCTGCGAGCGCGCCTTCCGCGCTCCTGAACCGGGCCGCTGCCGCGACTGCCCGCCAGCCGCCGAAACGGCCGCCGCCTAGAAGACTGATGAAGGTCTTGGGGTCGGGTGGTGAGTGTCCCGCGATGTCTTGCTCCACGGCCCTGCCCCGGACCCTTGGGGAAGCGGTGAGCCGGACGGCCGCGGAGGCGGCGGCCGTCTGGCTTTTCCGGATTCCCTCACAGGTCGAGGTCGGCGAACAGGGCCGCGTGGTCGGAGGCCTGGTCGTGCGGTCCGTGCACGCTGTCGAACGGGTCGCCGAACTCGAAGATCCCGCGCGTCTCCAGCTTCACCTCGCTCACCTTGCCGAACAGCTCCGGCGAGAACATCAGGTAGTCGATCTTGTCGGCCGCCTTGCACTTGCCGTGGGTGCCCTTTGGCCCCTCGTAGCTGCCGTGGCTCATCGCGTCCTGCAGGCCGGCGTTCAGGAGGAAGCCGAGCGGCGGGCTGGCCGGGGTGTCGTTGAGGTCCCCGGCGACCACGACGTGGTCCGAGCGTTCGAGGGCGTCCCGGTAGATCTGGGCGCAGCGCTCACCCTGGAGCTTGCGCTTGTCCGCCCCACCCCCGCCGCGCTTGCTCTTGAAGTGGTTCCCCAGCAGCCACAGCGGCCGGCCGTCGATGTCGATCTCGAATTCCGGGCAGTCCCTGCTGAAGATGCCGAAGCGGTCCCGGGGATTCTTCTTGTCGAAGATGTGCGAGCGTACGGAGGTGATCGGACGCCGGCTGAACAGCCCCACGTCGATGCCGCGTTCATCGTTCCCGTCGATCAGCAGGTTGAACGGATAGCGCTCCCCGTCCAGTCGGCCGGCCAGAACCTGTTGGTTGAAGCGGTCCAGGGTGAGCCGGTCCTCGACCTCGACCGTGAGCAGGATGTCGGCGTTCACCTCGGCGATCACCCTGGCGGTGTTCCCGATGGCGTCCAGGGAGAGGTCCCTGCGGACCAGCTCGGCCCAGCCGACCCAGGCATCACGCCCCGTCGCCTCGTCCCTGACCTGGACGCCGCTGCCCTCTCCTGTGAGCAGCCGGGCCCTGCCCTTGGGCTCGTTCACCAGGATCGTCTTGGTGGAGAGCTCCGGGCGGACGTCGATGCTGTGCGCCAGGAGGATCTCGATGATCTCCGCCTTGTCGTCGGCCGTGTACGCGTCCTTGTCGAGGATCTCGACGAGTCGTTTGAAGTCCTTGAGTACCTTGTTGCGCTGCTCCTCGTCGTCGATGCCGAAGGCGACCGGCCGCTGGAAGAGGTTCTCGGCGTTGAAGGTGCCGATGCGGATGCTCATGGCGCACCTCCTCACACTTTCGATTCTGAGAGTGCGCCGGGGAGCTGTCCAACGGAGCGGGCCGCTCCCCTAGTCGTGCACGCGGCAGACGGCCGGGATGATCAGCAGGTCCGGTGGGCGGGCGCCCGGCCTCGCCGGCCAAGTGGACCTTCGTCGTCAGATCGCCCTTCCCCATGCCGGGCACACGAACCCGACATGGAGAAGTCGCATGATCCGCCGGACAGCATCCGATTTCGCTCCCCGCGAGACGAAATGCCGTCGCGCTTCATGTCAAGCGGAATGGCCAATTGATCATCACTAAGTCGAAGTTGTCCGATCTCTACTTGACCGATCGAGGTCGCCCTACACTGCGTGCCGAGAACACCAAAAACCAGCAAGGGGGGCGAGATATGGCGCGTAGCCAATCAACCGTTGAAGTCCGCGTGCAGGAAGGCGTGCTGTGGGTCGACGGTGAGGCTTATCCGCTGCGCAACATCTCCCACGTAGGGCAGCGAGTACTGGAGGTCGACAAGGGCGCGGCGTGGAGAAAGTTCATCGCCCGCGCGCTCATCACCCTCGTCATCGGGGGGATCGTGTCGGCCGCCGCCGGGGAGATCGGAGTCATCCTGCTGGTCGTCGTGCTGGGCCTGCTGATCTGGCAGCTCGTCACGGTCATCGGCAAACCCCCGCTGTACGGCCTGGTCCTCAACACCTCCGGCACGCAGCGCGATGCCGTGTGGTCCACGGAGCGCAACGAGATCCAGGCCCTCGTCATGGAGATCACCAAGGCGATCGGCCGTCCGGACACCGCGCAGGTGGTCTACAACGTGAAGCACGCCGTCATGGGCGACCACATCGAGCAGTACGGCGCCGGGAGCATCGGCAGGGCGCAGCACAGCGGTTCCGGCAACATCGGGGGTCGGTAATGGGCGGCGACCAGTACACGCAGTACGGGGCCGGGAGCATCGGCAAGGCGGAGCACACCGGCTCCGGTGACATCGTGGCCGGCGGAAAGCGGGTGGGCGGCACGGAGGTGGAGCCGTCGGCCCTGGAGACGCTCCTCGAGGAAGTCCGGGCCATGCGGCAGCACCTGGATGCCGACGACCGGGCGGAGGTGGACGCGGCAATCGAGGAGATCAGTTCGAATCCGCCCGAAGACCGCTTCAGGAAAATCCTCCGGACGTTCTCGGGAATCGCGACGCTCGTCGGAGAAGCCGGAGTTCCCGTGATCACTGCGGTGAAGGCGCTGCTCGGCTGAATCGCAAGCGGAATGAGAGGGCCACCGCCAGTGGTCCTCTTTTTTCATTCCGTAGATAAATGCACATCCAGCCGTACGCGCCGACGGATGAGTGGGGCGGTGGCGTGGAGCGTCCGTGAAGAAGGCGCTCGAAGGGTGGTCGGCCGGGGTGGGCGCTGCGTACATTACCGGCGGTAACTCGCTGCCCCAGCCGAGGAGAGTGCGCCGTGGAAGCCGAGCTGAGGCCGGTCAGGCCCGTCGAGCCGGTCAAGCCGGTCGAGCCCGTCAAGACCATGGTCGACGGGGTGGTGCGCGAGGTGCGGGTGCCCGCGCTGGCGGGCGTGCCGCAGAGCGGGTCGCTCGGGGACATCCCGTTCGACAATGCCCGGCAGGCACCCGGCGAGGCGGTGCTCGCGCGCAAGGACCGCGACGGGGTCTGGCAGGACGTGACCGCCGCACAGTTCGCCGCCGAGGTGCTCGCCGTCGCGAAAGGCCTGATCGCCGAGGGGCTGCGGGAAGGCGACCGGCTCGCCATCATGGCCCGTACGACCTACGAGTGGACCCTGCTCGACTTCGCCGGATGGGCCGCCGGGCTGGTCACCGTACCGATCTACCCCACCTCCTCCGCCCTCCAGGCACGCTGGATCATCCACGACTCCGGCGCCGTGGCCTGCGCCGTCGAGGACACCGCGCAGGCGCGGATCATCAGCGCCGAGCGGGCCAACCTGCCCTGGCTGGCGCACCTGTGGGAGTTCGACACCGGGGCCGTCGCCCGGCTGGTCAAGGCCGGGGAGCAGCTGCCCGACGCGGTGGTGCACGCGCGGCGGGCCGCCCGTACGCCGGACTCCGTCGCCACCCTGATCTACACCTCGGGCACGACCGGGCAGCCCAAGGGGTGCGTGATCACGCACGGCAACTTCTTCGCCGAGGTGGACAACGCGGTGGAGCTGCTGCACCCCGTGTTCAAGTCCGTCAGCAAGGACCCGGCCTCCACCCTGCTCTTCCTGCCGCTGTCCCACGTCTTCGGGCGGATGGTCGCCGTCGGCTGTCTGCGGGCCCGGGTCAAGCTCGGGCACGCGCCGAGCATCGCCACCGAAGAGCTGCTGGCGGACCTCGCCGGCTTCCGGCCGACCTTCCTCCTCGCCATCCCGTACGTCCTGGAGAAGGTTTACAACACCGCCCGCGCCACCGCCGAGAAGATGGGCCGGGCCGCCTCCTTCGACCGGGCCGCCCGCCTCGCGCAGCGCCTGGGCGAGGCGGCCGTCGCGGGCAGGAGCCCCGGGCTCGGGCTGCGCGCCGCGCGGGCGCTGTACGACCCGCTCGTCTACCGGCGGATCCGGGCCGCGCTCGGCGGCCGCGTCCGCTACGTCCTCAGCGGCGGATCCCCGCTCGGGCGGCGCCTCGCCGCGTTCTACACGGGCGCCGGCATCGAGGTCTTCGAGGGCTACGGGCTCACGGAGACGACCGGTGCCTCCACGGTGACCCCGCCGCAGCGGCCGAGGCTCGGCACGGTCGGCTGGCCGCTGCCCGGCACGGCCGTACGGATCGCGGACGACGGCGAGGTGCTGCTCGGCGGGCGCCACGTCTTCGCCGGGTACTGGAACAGCGGGCAGGGCGTCCCGTACGGGAGCTGGCTGCCGACCGGCGACATCGGCGAGCTCGACGCCGACGGGTACCTCACGATCACCGGCCGCAAGAAGGACCTGATCATCACCTCCGGCGGCAAGAACGTGGCCCCGGCGCCCCTGGAGGACTGGCTGCGGGCGCACCCGCTGGTCGGCCAGTGCATGGTGGTCGGTGACAACCGGCCGTACATCACCGCCCTGATCACCCTGGAGCCGGACGGCCTGCTGCACTGGCGCCAGATGCACAAGAAGCAGACCGTGCCGATCTACGAGCTGGTACGGGACGAGGAACTGCGGGCGGACATCCAGCGGGCGGTCGACGAGGCGAACCGGCTGGTCTCGCGCGCCGAGTCGATCCGCCGCTTCACCGTCCTCCAGGGCGATTTCACGGAGGCGCGCGGCCATCTGACCCCGTCGCTGAAGCTGAAGCGGGGCGCCGTCGCCCGGGACTACGCGCGCGAGATCGACGAGCTGTACCGGGGTCCCCGCGAGGACTGAAACCCCGGCCGGCGGGCGGGGGCGCGCGGGCGCGCTTATGGTGGGCTGACCGGTCCAGCGGTCACGGGGGATGCCCGAGGAGGGTGCTGTGCACCGTTCCCGCCCCCGTCCCCGTCCCTGTCCCCGTAGCCGCGTGCGCGGCGGTTTCCGGGTCGGCGCGGCCTGCGTACTGGTCCTGGCCTGCCTCGGCGCGGCCCCCGGGCCGGGTCCCGCCCCCGTCCCCGCGTCCGGTCCCGGTTCCGTCCCCGCGATCCGGTGGGGTGACTGCCCCGAGCGTCCCGTACCCGCCGGGATGCGGTGCGGGACCGTCGAGGTGCCCCTCGACCACGCCGCCCCCGGCAAGGGCACGGTCGAGATCGCCCTGGCCCGGATACCGGCCACCACCACCGACCGCACGAAGCGCCTCGGCTCGCTCCTGCTGAACTACGGCGGCCCCGGCAGCCCGGGCCTCGCGAGCCTGGCCGCCGACCCCGATGCCTTCGCCGACCTCGGCGAGCACTACGATCTCGTCGCCTTCGACCCGCGCGGGGTCGGCCACAGCGAGCCCGTCTCCTGCGGCGGCTCCCAGCAGGCCGAAGAGGAGGAAGGCGCCGGCGCCGCCGCGCAACTGGCCGCCCTGCGCGCCGTGGCCAGGCGCTGCGAGCTCGCCTCGGGCCCCGTCCTCCCGTACGTCGGGACCGTGCACGTCGCCCGCGACATGGACGTGATCCGGCGGGCTCTGGGCGACAAGAAGCTCCACTACCTCGGCTTCTCCTACGGGACCCGGCTCGGCGCCGTCTACGCGGCGCAGTTCCCCCGCAGCACCGGCCGCATGGTCCTCGACGGGGTCGACACCCTCACCGAGCCCCTCGCGGAGCAGGCCCTCGTCTCGGCGCGCGCCCAGCAGCGGGCCCTGGACCACTTCCTGTCCTGGTGCGCCCACCAGCAGGACTGCGTGTACGGGACCAACACCCGCACCGCCAGGGAGAAGGTGGCCGCCCTGGTCACCCGGCTCGACGCGGAGCCGCTGGTCGGCCACGACGGCTCGTACGTGACCGGGCAGGACCTCGTCGCCGCGATCGGCACCGCCCTGTACTCGCCGCTGATGTGGCCCGCGCTGGCCGGCGCGCTGGCGACGGCCGAACGGGGCGGCGACCCGGCGGAGCTGCTCCAGCTCGGCGGGCCGACGGTCCCGCCCGGCGCGGAGGCGCAGGACGCCGGCCCCGGGACGGTGCCCGCCGACAACACCGAGGCCGCACTCGTCGCCGTGAGCTGCGCGGACGACCCGGACCGGTCGAACGGCAAGGCCGGACCGGCGGCCATCGAGAAGGAACTGGCCGCCCTGAAGGACGAGTTCCGCAAGGCCTCGGAGATCTTCGGGCCGCGTCAGCTGATGACGGTGCTCTCCTGCTACGGGCGTCCCGCCGGTACCGACTTCATCCGGCGGATCGACCGCCCGGGGGCACCGCGGATGCTGCTGGTCGGCACCCGCGGGGACCCGGCGACCCCGTACGAGTGGACGGAGGAGACGGCGAAGCGGCTCGGTACGGCGGTGATCGTGGACTACAAGGGGGAGGGGCACACCGGTTACGGGTCCTCCCCCTGTGTACGGGAGTACGTGGACCGCTTCCTGCTCGCCGGGCGGCTGCCGTCCGGGACGCGGTCCTGCCCCGCCGCGGGGGGACACCCCCAGCGGTAGCCGCAGGGTGACCGGCGGGGCGGGGCGGGGCCGAACGGGGCGGGGTGGGGCGGGCCGTCAGCAGTTGGCGTGTGTGGCGCGCCCGGCGAAGCGGTCCGCGAGCCAGTTGCCGACCGCGAGCGACTGGGTGATCACGCCGCTGACGTGCTCACCGATGACGATGGTGTCGAACTCGAGGTTCGCGCCCTTCGCGCACCATTCGGAGCGCAGCGCGCGGCCCACCCCGTACGGAATCAACTCGTCGCCGAGCGCGTGGTACTGGTACACCGGCGCGGCGGGGGCGGTGCGCCCGAGCCTGCTCTGGTTCAGCCGGGCCTGCCAGTCCGGCTGGTCGAGGGGGTTGCGCGTGGTCAGGTCGGAGATCCGCTTGAAGGAGCCGGCGATCGCGTCGATCGCCACGCAGTTCTCCTTCATGCCGGCGACCAGCAGTTTGCCGACGGGGTTGAGGTAGGAGTCCAGCTTCAGCTCGGGGAAGGCGGCGTCCTGGCCGGCCGCCGCCATGAAGATCAGCCCGGAGCCGAAGGAGCCGTTGTTGAACTCGGCCACCTTCATCAGGTCGGCCGGGACGCCGCCGGTCGCCGTGCCCTTGACCTTCAACTCCGGGGCGTACGAGCCCTGCAGCTCGGCGGCCCAGCTGCTGGCCTGGCCGCCCTGGGAGTAGCCCATGATGCCGATCGGGGTGTCGGCGGGGAGACCGGCCTCCGGGAGGCGGATGGCTGCGCGGGCGGCGTCGAGCATGGCGTGCCCGGCCGAGGGGCCCACGGTGTAGGTGTGCACGCCCGGGGTGCCGAGGCCCTCGTAGTCGGTGACGACCACGGCCCAGCCGCGCAGGGTGAGTTGCTGGATGAGGTTGGCCTCCATGGCGGTGCCGTACGGGAGGTTGTTGCTCGGCGCGCAGGAGTCGCCCATGCCGACGGTGCCGACGGCGTACGTGATGAGCGGGCGCGGGCCGGTGCGGCCGTCCTGCGGGACGATGACGGTGCCGGAGACGGTGTTCGGGGCGCCGTCGGCGGTGGTGGAGCGGTAGTGGATCTTCCAGGCCTTGGTGTGGGTGGGCTGGCCGGGCAGCGGATGGAAGGCGGACGGGGCGCTGCTGACGAGGTCTCCGGGGCGGGCGGTCTCGGCGGCGGCCGCGTCGGTCACGGGGACGGCGGCCGACAGGGCCAGGGCGGCGACGGCGGCCAGGGCGGTGCTTCGGAATCGCATGGGCGGCTCTCCCAAGGGTCCGGGTGGGGGAAGTGGGTGAGCCGAAGGTAGTGACCGACCGGTAGGAAGGTCGCTGACCGCGCAGCTCAGCTTTCCTGGCCGGGAGTCGCAGGCCTTGTCCCGCGGGGCGCGGGTGCGGTACAAACGCGCGACATGCCGGGGCGGGAATCAGCCATCCGGGTGGCCGTACACCATCTATTTGACGTGAACACACCATCTTGGGGGATTCCGTGGCCGGACGCGGCGAGAAGTTCAAGCAGCGGGCGACGCTCTGCCTGCTCCTCACCGGCATAGCGGCCGGCGTCTTCTTCTTCGTGGGCAGCGCCTCCCAGAAACCGACGGGCTGGGGCGCGGCCTACGCCTTCGGCTCCCCGGCCACCGTCGAACTGCCCTCGCGCTGCGGCACGGAGACCTTCGTCCGGGGCGGCAGCGGGAGCCGGGGCACCGCAAAGTGCGAGGGCACCCGGTGGACGGCCGGCGGCGGCCCGCACACCGGCACGCTGTACGCGTACGCGGACGAGATCACGAAGGACGGCAGCGGGAAGCTGGCCTTCACGGGCGAGGCGCGGGGTCTCGGCGACCGGGTCTACGGCAAGCCGGAGACCTGGGAGACCGCGCTCCACCTCGGCACCCTGGGCGTCGCCGCCCTCGGCCTCCTCGGCCTGCTGCTCTCGGCGGTGGCCGCCGCCTTCGGTCCCCGGCGCCGGTGAATCCGACCCCGCACGGGTGTGCGACGATCGCTCGTCGCACATCACCCTGGGGGGTTCATGCCAACGAGTTCGGCGTCAGCGAGACGCCCGATGTCCACCGTTCTGACGTGCCTGTTCGCCGTCCTCGCCGCACTCCTGCTGCCGGTGGGCGCCGCTCAGGCCGCACCGGCCGCCGAGGACTGCGTCGTCGTCGCCGAGGGACGGTACACGGGCGACTTCACCGAGGGCGGGCAGACGCACTGCCTGCGGCTGCCGAGCCCGCAGGGCGCCCGGATCGCCGCCCTCACCTCGCGCGGCGGCGCGGGCGTGAGCGTCCAGGTCGAGGTGGTCGACCGGAACGGCGCCGCACAGTGCGAGGCCGGCGATCTCGTCCGGGGCGAATGCGTCCTGACCGGAACGGCGCCGTTCCGTGCGCTGGTGCACGCCGACGACACCGCCGCGACCGGCCCGTACGGCGTCCACTTCGTCCGTACGGACGTGCTCCAGGCGGGCTGTCAGGTCCTGCCGTCCGGGAGCTTCGCCGACGACGCGGCGGCCGTGCGGCTGGAGACCGGCAACGGCGTCTTCTCGCACTGCCTGACCATTCCGGCGGACGCGCATTCCACCGCCGAGCTGCTCCGCATCCGCTACGGCCTCCCGGACGACACGGAGCTGTACCCGGACTACGCGATCACCCTCATCGACACCGACGGCAACGGGCCCTCCTGCTACAACCACCCCGCCCCGGGCCAGCAGCTCCGCACGGACGGCCTCTCCAGCTGCTCCTTCGCCGCCGGCAAGGCGTACACCGTGCTCCTGGAGGGCCAGGACGCCCCGCGCAGCCACACCCTGGACCGCCGGGACGTCACCGCCACGGCCCAGGGCTGCGCCGCCTCCGCCGCCACGGCGGTCGGCGCCCCGGCCACGACCGGCACGTCCGGCGCGAACGGCACCCTGCGCTGCCACCGCATCACCACGGCCGCGGCCACGGACCGGCTGCTCGTCAACGCCCGGGACGCCCACGACAGCACGCACATGCTGGTCATGGACAACACCGGCGGCATCTCCTGCCACCAGAAGACCTGGGCGTGCACGGTCACCGGATCCACCGGCTACCAGGTGGTCACCCAGGTCCCGGAGAACTGGTCCCTGCCCGCCTCCTACCGCCTCGACGCCTGGCGGATCGCCACGGCTGCCGGGCCCGCCCCCGAGTGCACGCGCGCCGGGTCGATCGCGTACGGGTACGGCCCACTGACCGGGACGCTCTCCGCCGAGCGCACCGGCGTGTGCGCCACCCTGCAGAGCGTCTCGGGCGACCGGTTCAGGGTCGACGTCACCGCCACGGACGGCGGGACGTCCACCCCGGAGCCCGCGCTGTACAGCGGTGCCGGTACCAACCTCTGCATGGGCAGCTCGTCCCCGTACACCTGCCAGGGCACCGGCGAGAACGTGTTCGTCCTCGCCCTGCCGGACGAGGCGGACCGTACGGCGTACCGCGCCGAACTCGTCTGCACCACCGCGCCCTGCGGTACCGAGGAGCTGTCCGTCGGGACGGTCACGCCGAACACCGCGCAGAGCGGTACGGTCGCCACCCTCACCGTGACGGGCACGGCGCTGGGCATGAACACCACCGTCCAGCTGACCGGCGGCCCGGCGCCGCTGACGGCCAAGACCGTCTCGGTCTCCGCGGACGCCCGGACGCTGAAGGCGACCGTGGATCTGCGCACGGCCCCCGCCGGCCACTGGAACATCAGCGTCATCGCGCTCGGCAGCCAGTACCCGCGCGGCACGCTGACGGTGACGCCGCCCGCGGGCTCCGGCCAGGGCACGTACAAGCCGATCACGCCGACGCGTTTGATGGACACCCGTGAGGGGCTGGGTGTGCCGAGGGCGAAGGTGGGTCAGGGCGGGACGGTGACCTTGCAGGTGACGGGTACGGCGGGGATTCCGGCGAGCGGGGTCACGGCCGTCGTCCTGAACGTCACGGCCACCGAGCCGACGTCCAGCAGCCATGTGTCCGTGTACCCGAACGGTACGACCCGCACGAGCGCGTCGAACCTCAACTTCACGGCGGGGCAGACGATTCCGAATCTGGTGGTCGTTCCGGTGGTGAACGGGAAGGTCAGCTTCTACAACAACGCGGGCTCGGTCGACCTGATCGCCGACGTGGCCGGTTACTACACGACGGACGGCTCGGGTTCGACGTACAAGCCGATGACGCCGACGCGTTTGATGGATACCCGTGAGGGGTTGGGTGTGCCGAGGGCGAAGGTGGGTCAGGGCGGGACGGTGACCTTGCAGGTGACGGGTACGGCGGGGATTCCGGCGAGCGGGGTCACGGCCGTCGTCCTGAACGTCACGGCCACCGAGCCGACGTCCAGCAGCCATGTGTCCGTGTACCCGAACGGTACGACCCGCACGAGCGCGTCGAACCTCAACTTCACGGCGGGGCAGACGATTCCGAATCTGGTGGTCGTTCCGGTGGTGAACGGGAAGGTCAGCTTCTACAACAACGCGGGCTCGGTCGACCTGATCGCCGACGTGGCCGGTTACTACACGACGGACGGCTCGGGTTCGACGTACAAGCCGATGACGCCGACGCGTTTGATGGACACCCGTGAGGGGCTGGGTGTGCCGAAGGCGAAGGTGGGTCAGGGCGGGACGGTGACCTTGCAGGTGACGGGTACGGCGGGGATTCCGGCGAGCGCGGTCACGGCCGTCGTTCTGAACGTGACGGCCACCGAACCCACCACGGGAAGCTACGTCTCGGTCTATCCGAACGGCACGACCCGCACGAGCGCGTCGAACCTCAACTTCACCGCCGGGCTGACGATCCCGAACCTCGTCGTCGTCCCCGTGGTGAACGGGAAGGTCAGCTTCTACAACAACGCGGGCTCGGTCGACCTGATCGCCGACATCGCCGGCTACTACACCTCCTGACGCTAGCCGCCGGAGGTGAGGCGGTAGGCGCCCGGGGTCGTGCCCGTCCAGCGGCGGAACGCGCGGTGGAAGGCCGTGTCCTCCGAGAAGCCCAGCCGGGCCGCGAGTTCCGCGATCGGCTCGCCGCTCTCCGCCAGGCCCGCGATCGCCGCGTCCCGCCGGACGTGGTCCTTCAGCTGCTGGAACGAGGTCCCCTCCTGCTGCAGCCGGCGCCGCAGCGTCGCCGGGGACACGGCGAGGCGCGCCGCCACCTCCCCGAGCGCCGGCAGCCGCGGCGAGGCGCGCAACTGCCGGGTCAGGGCACGGCGGACCTGCTCCGCGACCGTGGTCCCGTACTCCGGCCGCGACAGCAGGTCGAAGGGGGCGCGGCGCAGCATCGCCTCCAGCGCCGGCTCGTCCCGTACCAGCGGCGCGGTCAGCCAGTGCGCGTCGAAGGCGGCGCCCGTACGGCTTTCCCCGAAGCGGACCGGGCAGTCGAAGAGGATCTCGTACTCGTCCTTGTGCGGCGGCGGGGGGTACGCGAACGCCGCGTACGCGAGCGGGATGCGCCGGCCGATCAGCCAGCTGCTCAGCCGGTGCCAGATGGCCAGCACGCACTCGGTGAGGAAGCTCCCCCGGCCACCACAGGGAGGGACCCCCATGGCCCCCGCCCCGTCCCGTGCGAAGTCGTTGCGCACCGTGAACCGGGCTTCCGCGCCGACGACTTCGAGCGCCAGCTCCGGCCCGCCGGGGAACAGTCCGTAGAACGCGGCCGCCCGCTCCATGGCCGCGCCCAGGTCCCGGCAGCCGAGCGAGGCGTAGCACATCATCGCGAAGGTGCCGGGCCGGCTGGGCACCGGGCTCAGGCCGAGGAACTCGTCCTGCGTGATCCGGTACAGCGCGCGGAACAGGCGGGCGAACTGCGCGGGCGTGATGCGCGCCCGGTCGTCGCCCAGCAGCAGCGGCGGGATCTGCGCCTCCTGGAGCAGCGGCACGGTGTCGATGCCGCTGCCGCGGGCCCCCGCGAGCACGGCCCGCACATGGTGCACGGTGATCGTCCGCTTCCCCATGGTCCGACGGTAGCTCCCCGCGCCGCCGTGCGATACGGAAGCGGCCGACCCCGGTTGCCGCCCGGTCAGCCCGTCTTGGCGTCCCGGCGGCAGTACGCCCAGCAGCCCACCGCCGCGATCGCCGCGGTGTACAGGCAGAACACCAGCGTGGCCGTGCCCGTCGACAGGTGGGATCCGACCAGAGCCTGCGCGAACGGCCGGTCGTCGGCCGGGTAGGCGGAGACGTCCGTCAGCATGGCCCGGCCGGCCGCGAACGGCAGCCAGTCGCCCACCCCGTCCAGCCCCGGCAGGTAGCCCAGTGCCCCGCCCACGAGGCGCTCGACGATCAGCGGCCACATGCACAGGACCAGCACCGGGATGATCCGGCTGCGGACCAGGGACACCAGTGCCAGGCAGAACAGCGCCCAGCAGCCCATCCACAGGGTGAAGCGCAGGGCGGGCACCAGCACGCCGCCCCACTCGGGTTGCGGGGCGCCCTTGACGGCCAGGACGGACGCGGAGGAGAAGGCGCCGAGCAGAGCGCTGCCGGCGGCCGTCGCGGCCGCCACCAGGAAGCCGACCAGGCACTTCGCGGTGTAGGCGGTGAGGCGTCCGTTCACCGCCAGCCATGTCGTCCGCGCGCCTCCGCGCACCAGATCGGTCGAGACCGGGCCGGTGCCCAGGACCAGCAGGAAGAAGCACAGGGCCGGCACCTGCGTCGCGAGCGGGGTCCACGCGATCACGTCGGCCATGGTGGCCGGGCTGATCCGCTCGCCCGCGTCCAGGTCGAGCAGCACGGTGATGCCCGTCAGCAGGCTCAGTGCCGCCACGATGCCGAGCAGGATCCACGTCGAGCGCAGCCCCGCCAGATGCCGCCACTCGTAACGGCAGGCCCGGCGGAAGGCTTCGGCGGGGCTGACGGCCACGGGGGCCGGCGGGGCGGGGGGAGCGGCGGTCTCGGGGACCGCCGGTGCGGATGACCTCACGAGATCTTGAACTCCTCTTCCGCGATGGCCAGGTAGAACTCCTCCAGCGACGGGCCCGCCTCGTGCAGCCAGTACAGCGGCAGGGCGTTCTCGGCCGCGAGGGTGCCGATGCGTACCCGGTCCAGGCCGGTGATGCGCGCGCCCGCGCCGCCCGTGGGCGTGAGCCGGCCGTCGCACGCCTCGACGAGCCGGGCCAGCCTCGGCAGATCCGGTGACTCCACGGTCACCACGCGCCGGTCGGCCGCACGGGCCAGCAGCTCGGACATCGGCGAGGAGGCCACGACCCGGCCGCGCGACAGCACGGTCACGCGGTCGGCCAACTGCTCCATCTCGCCGAGGAAGTGGCTGGAGACCAGGACGGCTCGGCCCTGGTCGGCCTGGGCGCGCAGGAACTCCCGCAGCCAGCGGATGGAGTGGGGGTCGAGGCCGTTCGCGGGTTCGTCCAGGACGAGCACGGGCGGATCGCCCAGCAGGGCCTGGGCGATGGCGACGCGCTGGGACATGCCGAGCGACAGCTGCTCCAGGCGCAGTCCGCCGGCTTCCGTCAGGCCGACGGTGTCCAGGAGTTCCTCGACGCGGGCGTCCGGTGCGGCGGAGCCGGCGGCCACCATGCGCAGGTGGGTGCGGACGCGGTGCTTGGAGTGGCCCGCGACGCCGCCCAGGACGGCGCCGACGACGGTGCCGGGCGCGCCCCAGGCGCGCAGCGGGCGCCCGAGGTAGCTGGTGCGGCCCTCACCGTGCAACAGGCCCAGCATCAGCTGGATGGTGGTGGACTTTCCCGCGCCGTTCGCGCCGACGAAGCCGGTCACCTCACCGGCGCGCAGGGTCATCGATACGTCGTCCAGGACCCGCTTGGGGCCGAAGGAGCGGCCGAGGCCTTCCGCCTCCACCAGTACTCCGCCCGGCTCCGTATTCAGGGAGCGGCGGTTCATGTAGGGTCTCCCTGCGTTATCGCAAGGGGGAGGAAACCCGCACCAGGCGACCTGAACAGGCGTGGAAACCGAAGGGTTGTCACCCGCGGGTTTCTTCCCCCGATTGTCTTGCTCAATTGCGGATCCCATTCGGATTTCTGTTACGGCGGCCGGGCTTTCAGGACGACAGGGCGAGGCGTGTCAACTGCGCCGCGAAAACCGCGTGCGCGAGAACGCACATCACCAAGGGTCCGAGCGTGCGCATTCCGTGCCGGCGTACGGCCGACCAGCCCACCGCCAGCAATACGGCGGCCAGGGCGCAGCACACCCAGGAGATCACGAGCCACGGCGTGGTGCGGTCGGTGAACTGGTTGATGGCCGATGCCGGCGCGAGCGCCAGCAGGGGCAGGGCCCACGTACTTCCGCCGACGGCGCGGGCGGCGCGGGCAGGGGCCGTGGAGTTGGTGTCGGTCATCCCGGACGCTCCGTCTCTGCGTGTCTCCGTAGCGGGGCAGGTCCGCCACGGGTAGCGGGCCGGGCCCGCCCGGGGAGTACCCGGACGGACCCGGCCCACGCCACTCGATCAGTGGAGGGCGTTGTAGATCTCAAGAAGGGTCAGGCCCGGGGAGATGGCCGCGAGAGGGGCCCGCACCCACCAGGACAGGCCGTCGTACCACTTCTTGAAGTCGCTGAACTTGCCGCCGATGGCCTTGGCGAAGCCGCCGACCTTGCTGAAGGCGGCCCGGATCGCGCTCCACTTGCTGGCAGCGGAGAGCTCGCCATTGACGATCTTGTTCATCTCGGTCCGCTCGGCGGCCGTGAGCTCGGCGGCCAGCGGGCCGGCCAGCAGGGTGCGCGCGGCCTGCTGGGCCTCGGCCTGCTGGGTGGCCGAGATGCTCTGGGGCGCCGACACGGATGCGGTCGAGGCCTGGGCCAGGCCGGCGCCGCCCCCGAGGGCGATGGCGGCGACGGCCGAAACGGCCGCCATCCGCAGGACGTTGCGATTCATTTTTGTTTCCCTTGCGTTGTCGCAAGGGGGAGGAAGCCCGATGGGCAACCTGAACAGGCGTGGAAACCGAATGGTCCCCCCGGACTTCTTTTCCCCCGATTACTTGGTCATTGCCGAACCGCTCTTGGTCAGAGAGAAGTCCGACGGTGTGCTCGGCGTCTTGGCCTTCGAGCGCCGGGCACACGTGAACGTTACCCACAAGACGATCACTTGGCCACTGTCCGATTGGTCAACAGGCATGTGGGGGCAGGGCGTTCAGGCGTCGACCTGCGTATTCCCGTCTTGGGGCGTGCTTTACCCGGCACGGCTTGGCCGGAAAGAGACTCTCGTGGCCGAGAAAGGCCGGTCCCCCCGGCCGCTCGGGGGCCGGTTGAGCGCAGGAGTCAGTGCGGGTGACGCTTCCGGTCATGCCGCCGGGCGGTGCCGGATGCCTAGCGTCGGGGGTCACCGACTCCCCGGGAGGGCACGCCATGGACACCGACGCCGACGACGGCCGGCCGAGCACGCTGGCGCGGTTCACCCAGTGGACCGAGGAGCGGTACGGGCCCGAGACGGCCCTCAGGTTCCGGGCGCCGGAAGACGGCGGCTGGCAGACCCGCACGTACGGGGAACTGGCCGCGGAGGTACGGGCCGTCGGGCGGGCGCTCCTCGGCCTGGGCGTGGCCGCGGGCGAGCGGGTGGCCGTACTGGCGGAGACCCGGCCGCAGTGGACGTACACCCACTTCGGGGTGCTGGCGGCGGGTGCGGTCCTCGTCCCCGTCTATCCGACGGCGGGGGAGGAGGAACTCGCCTGGGTGCTGTCGGACTCCGAGGCGGTGGTCGTGGTCTGCGACGACGCGGCGCAGGCGGCCCGGGTGGAGGCCCTTCGGGCCGGACTGCCCGCGCTGCGGGCGGTGGTGGAGATGGATGCGCTGCCGGGCCTGCCACAGGCAGCGGAGGAGGAACTCCTCGCGCGCGCGGCGGCCGTCGTGCCCGGCGCCGACGCGTCGATCGTCTACACCTCCGGCACCACCGGCCTGCCGAAGGGCTGCCGCCTCACCCACGGCAACCTGGGCGCGATCCAGGACGCCACCCTCCCGCTCGTCAAGGGCGGCCCGGGGGACTCCACGTACCTCTACCTGCCGCTCGCCCACCTGCTGGCGCAGCTGATCCAGTTCACGACGCTGCTGGAGGGCGGGGAGCTCTGCTACTTCGGCGGCAGGATCGAGGACGTGCTGGCGGAGCTGTCGGAGGTCCGCCCCACCCACCTCCCCTCCGTTCCCCGGCTGTTCGAGAAGCTCCACTCGGTGGTGCTGTCCCTGGCGGAGGCCGAGGAGGGCGGCCGCGCACGCCTCGAGGAGGCGGTACGGCTGGGCGTCCTGGCAGCGGAGGGCCGGCTGCCGGAGGCGCGGCGGGAGGAGTACGAGGCGGCGGAGAAGTCGCTGTACTCCCTGGTCCGGGGCGCGTTCGGAGGCCGCCTGAAGTGGGCGCTCACCGGCGGCGCCCCGATCGCCCCGGCGACCCTGGACCTCCTGCGGGCCTGCGGGATCGCGGTGTACGAGGGCTACGGGATGACGGAGTCGGGCGGAGTCATCTCCCTCAACCACCCGGACGCGGTCCGGTACGGGACGGTGGGGCGCCCCATCGCGGGCTGCGAGGTGCGCATCGCGCAGGACGGGGAGGTGCTGGCGCGCGGGGCGATGGTCTTCCCCGGCTACCACGCGAACGAGGCGGCGACGGCGCAGGCGCTCGACCCGGAGGGCTGGCTGCACACCGGCGACGTGGGCGAACTGGACGCCGACGGATACCTGCGCATCACCGGCCGCAAGAAGGAGATCGTCATCACCTCGGCGGGGAAGAACCTCACCCCCACGGAGGTCGAGTTCGCCATCCAGCGCTCCCGCTACGTCTCCCGCGCCGTGATGATCGGCGACCGCCGCCCGCACCCCGTGGCCCTGATCACCCTGGACGCGGAGGAGATCACGGCCTGGGCGGCCCGCGAAGGCCACGACCTGGGCGGCGCGCCGTCCACCCATCCGGCGGTCCGCGCCCTGATCGAGGCGGCGGTGGCGGAGGCCAACGCCACGGTCTCCCGCCCGGCCCGCGTCCGCGCCTTCCACGTCCTGCCGGAGGACTTCACGATCGCGGCGGGCACCCTGACCCCGACACTGAAGCTCCGGCGGAGGGCGGTGGCCGAGCGGTACGCGGCGGAGATCGAGGAGCTGTACGGAGGAGCCCACGGGGTGCACGGGGTGCACGGGGCGCACGGGGGGCCGTGAGGGGGCCGGCCGCGGCGGGATCCCGCGCCGCTTGCACCCGGCCCCGCCACCGGGGCATGCTTCGCCGGGGCCAGCGGAAGGATCATCATGTCGGTGGACAAGCGGACCGTCGTGACCGTGGTGCTGTGTGCCGCGGCCGCCTTGGGGGCCTCGGCGGCGATGGCCGAGCTGGTTCCGCCGCCGGAGGCGGGCGCGCCCGCGCGGGCGAAGGCCGGGCCCACGGCGCCGGCGGCGTCCCCGTCGCGTTCGCAGGCGGCGAAGCCGCAGCTGTCCACCCCGCCCAAGAGCACACTGCCGCCCGCCGTCACCCCGCAGCCCGGCGGGCCCGCGGCCTTCACGGGGGCCCTGTTCACGAACGGCCTGGACAGCGACCACTTCTGCACCGCCACCGTGGTGCAGAGCCCCGGCCGGAACCTGATCATCACCGCGGGGCACTGCCTGCTCGACGGGGACCAGGGCGCCGGCACCGCCGTCTTCGTGCCCGCGTACGCCAACGACGTCGCCCCGTACGGCACGTGGAAGCTCGAGGAAGTCTTCGAGGACGAGCGCTGGGCCGAGGGCACTGACGACAGCTACGACCTCGCCTTCGCCCGCCTGGCCCCCGACGCCTCGGGCCGCAGGATCGAGGACGTGACCGGCGGCGCCGTCCTGGACACCAGCGGCCGCTCGGGCGAGGAGGTCACCGTCACCGGCTACCCCGGCGACCGCAAAGTGCCCCGCACGTGCACGGCGGTCACCGTCCGCGAAAGCGCGACCGAACAGCGCTTCGACTGCGCCGACTTCCCCGGCGGTACCAGCGGCAGCGCCTGGATCGCCCGCGACGGAAAGATCATCGGCATCCTGACCGGCGGCGACACGGACGACGTGTCGACCAGCACCGTCCTGGGCGACTACGCCGCCTCGCTGTACGCCAAGGCCACGGCCGGGGCCCGCAACTAGGCGAGCAGCCCCAAGTGCACCGGCTCGGCCGGTGCGTTCGCCAGGAGGTCCGGCAGGCGCGGCGGCCACAGGGGCTCGCCCAGGGTGGCCAGGCGCTGCCGGGGCAGCCACTGCCAGTGGATGCCGGGGTCCTCCAGGACCGGCTCGCGGTGCGGGCCCGTCGTCAGGTAGATGTGCTCGTGCTGGCGGACCGGGATCCCCTGGTGCGTGAAGTCGTGCTCCCAGGTGCACAGCAGCCGCCCGGGCTCCAGGTCGGTCCAGCCGGTCTCCTCGCGCAGTTCGCGCCGTACCGCCTGCTCGGGGCTCTCGCCCGGGTCGATCCCCCCGCCGGGCGGCAGCCAGTGGATGCCGACCTCCACGTTGTCCTCGCGGAAGAGGAACACCGAACCGGCGGGGGACAGGATGACAACGCGCGCTGCGTGACGTGGAGTTCGCATCGGATCAGCGTACGCCGGTGATCCATCCGGGCGTCGGGGATTATCCCGCCGCCAGCGCCAGCGTCGGGGACAGCCGGGCGGCCCGCACCGCCGGGTAGAGGCCGGCCAGGGTGCCGATCGCCAGGGTGGCCGCGAAGCCGCCGCCCACCGCCCACAGGGGGACCACCCAGGGCAGGTCGCCGGCCCGTGCGTAGACGGCCGTGGCCGCGGCGCCGAGCGCGATGCCCGCCAGACCGCCGAGGCCGGACAGCAGCAGGGACTCCGTGACGAACTGGATCCGGATCTGCCCCTTCGTGGCGCCCAGCGAGCGGCGCAGGCCGATCTCGTGGCGGCGCTCCAACACCGAGATGATCATGGTGTTGGCTACGCCGACCCCGCCCACCAGCAGCGCGATCCCGCCCAGGCCCAGCAGCAGGGTGCTGAAGGCACCCTCCGTGGCCGCCTTCGCCTGGAGCGCGGCCGACGGGTCGCTGACCGCGACCGCGCTCGGCGTCTGCGGATTGGCCGTCTGGGCGATCAGCTTCCGCACCTGCGCCACCCGGTCGTCCGCCGACCGTTCGTACACCGCCGTCGGGTGCCCGTCGAAGCCCAGCAGCCGCTCGGCCGCGTCCCAGCCGATCAGCGCCGAGCGCTCGATCTCCGGAGCCAGCGGCACCGGCGCCAGGATGCCGATCACCGTGAAGTACCGGCCGCCGATGAACACCTGCTGGCCGGGCTCCGTGATGCCCAGGCGCCGCGCCGAGACGTCGCCGAGCACCACCGACGGGTAGCGGCCGGTGGCCCCGTTGAGCCAGGTGCCGCTGCCCATCCGGGCGCGCAGCGTGCCCAGCAGGTCGTCCTTGGCCGCCTTCAGCACGATCCCGCCCGTCTCCTCCTCCGGGATGTTCTCGGAGCGGCGTACGGACTCGGCCACGTCCCCGGTGGTGCCGACCGACTCGACCCCCGGGATACGGGAGATCATGCCCGGGGCCTCCTTGGGGAGTGTGGTGTCCTGCCCGCTGAACATCCCCTGCCCGGGCGTCGCGACCAGCATGTTCGTGCCGAGGCGGTCGAGCTCGCGCAGCAGTTTGGCCTGGCTGGACGAGGAGATCCCGACCACCGCGATCATCGTCGCGATGCCGATGGCGATGCCGAGCGCGGACAGGAACACCCGCATCGGGCGCGAGCGCAGACCCGCCGATCCGACGTGCAGGACGTCCAGGGGAGACAGCCTCGGCGGGGTCGGCCGCCCGGTACGGGAACGCGTACGACGGCTCGTACGACTGCTGCGGCCGCTGCGGCCGCTGCGGCCGCCACGGTTCGTGCGGCTCATCCCGCCACCCCCGCCCCGGCCGCCGCGTTGCGGACGTCCGCCACGATCTCGCCGTCCCGGATGCGCACCTGGCGCGGCAGGCTCGCCGCGATCTCCTGGTCGTGGGTGATCACGGCGATGGTGGCCCCGGCCGCGTTGAGCTCGTGCAGCAGCTCCATCACCGACTCCCCGGACGCCGTGTCCAGCGCGCCGGTCGGCTCGTCGGCCAGCAGCAGGTCCGGGGCGCCCGCCACCGCGCGGGCGATCGCCACGCGCTGCTTCTGCCCGCCGGACAGCTCGTGCGGCCGGTGGTCCAGCCGGTCGCCGAGCCCGACCCGCTCCAGGGCCCGCTCCGCCCGGCGGCCCCGCTCGGCCCGCGAGAGGCCGGAGTACAGCAGCCCCTCGGCGACGTTCGCGCGGGCGCTGATCCCCGGCACCAGGTGGAAGGACTGGAAGACGAAACCGACGTGCCGGGACCGCAGCGCCGACAGCGAGCGGTCCGAGAGGGCCGCGACATCGTGACCGGCGATCCGCACGCCGCCCGCCGTCGGCCGGTCCAGGGTGCCGACGATGTGCAGCAGGGTGGACTTCCCGGAACCGGACGGGCCGACGATCGCGAGCAGTTCGCCGCTCGAGACGGTCAGGTCGACCCCGCGCAGGGCCGCGACCCCGCCCGGGTACTCCTTGGTGACCCCGGCCAGTTCCACCACCGGGACGGGCACGGGAACGGGTACGGGTTCGGGATGCGTGTGCGTCATAGCTTCGGGATCCCCACCTGCATGCCCTCCTCGAGGGCGCCGCCGGTCACCTCGACCCGGCCGTTGCCGAACATGCCGAGCTCCACCTTGACCTCGCGCGCCCTGCCGTCCTCGACGACCTGCACGCCGAAGCCGCCGCCGGCCAGCGCCAGCAGCGCGTTGACCGGTACGGACAGCACCCCCTTGCGGGTCTCGCCGGTCAGGCCGACCGACACCGGGGACTGGTCGGGGGCGGTCACCTCGGCGGGTTTGTCCAGCGCGACGACCACCTCGACCTTGGCCTTCTTGTCGCCGCCGCCGCCCGAGCCCCCGCCCGAGCCGCCGCCCTCGCCCTTCTCGTCCGGACCGGCCGTGCCGCCCACCGAGTCGACCTTCCCGGTGGCGGTCGCTCCGCCGGGCAGCCGCACGCTGACCTGCTCGCCGGCCTTGGCCGCGCCCGCCTTCGCCGCGTCCATCCGGAAGCGGACGACCCGCTCGGTGCCGGTCAGGGTCATCACCGGCTTGCCGGGCCCCGGCTCGTCACCGACCGCGGCATCGTTCTTCCGCACCCGCTGCGGCCCCGACGCGAAGACGAGGTCCTCCTTGGCGACCTCGCCCGTCTCGGACATCTTGTGCGCCTTCTGCCACCGCTTGACCGCCGTCGCCGTGCCGGCCGTGAAGGTGCCGTCCTGCGGGTCCAGCCCGGTGCCGTACCCGAGCGCCTGGAGGTTGCGTTTGAGCTGCTTGACGTCCTCGCCCTTGTCACCGGCCTTCAGCGGCCGGTACATCGGCGTGGACCCGTACATCAGCCGCACCGCCCTCCCGTTGACCTCGTACAGCCTCCCGTCCCGCTCGACCGCCGTGCCCTCGCCCGCGACCCAGGTCAGCACGCCCGGCCCCGCGGCGTTGACCTTGCGCTCCTGCGCGTAGCCGAGGGTCCCCTCCACCTGGAGGCCCGAGCTGAGGTCGCCGCGCTGCACCGGCGCGGTCGCCGGCGGCAGGCCGGCTCCGCGCTGCTCGCCGCTGTCCGCGCTCTCCTGCTGCGGCTGGGCCATGACCGCGTACCCGCCGCCCGAGGCGGCGAGTACGACGGCCAGCGAGCCCAGCAGCCACTTCCCCGGCTTCCTCACGACCGGGCCGCTTCGCACTTCTTCTGGGCGTCCTCGAAGGCCTTCTCCTGGCCCGGCGGCACCTCGATGCCGGTCCGCATGCCGCCGTTGTACTCAGGGTCCTTGAGCTGGACGCCGTTCTCCCGCATGCAGCGGATCCACGTGAGCTCCTTGTCCTTCTCCTCCTGGGTGGGCTCCTTGCCCGCGCCCGGGCCGCCCATCCCGCAGGCCTTCATGGCCTCCTGCATCTTCACCGGGTCGACGCCGCCGCCCACCGTCATCGCGCGCGGGTCCTGGCCGGGCTTGGGGTCGGGCGCGTCTATGCCGTGCTCGCGCAGGCACTGGCGCATCTTCACGGCGTTGTCCGCGTCCGTACCCGAACCGGATCCGGAGCCGCCGCCCGAGCCGGAGCCGCCGCCCGACGCGGAGTCCTGCTTCCCGCCGGCCGAGCCGTTCGCGCAGCCGGTGACGGCGAGGGCGATGCCGGTGACGGCCGCGGCCGTGGTCATGATGAGGGATCGCTTCATGGGCCCGACCCTGCGGCAAAGGCGCCTTTCGCTTCCCTCTCCGCCCGTGCTTACAACGCCGAAACACCGCTCTCGGGTAGAGAGGACGGCATGCGCGTACTGGTGGTGGAGGACGAGGAATTCCTCCGGGAGATGATCGCCGAGGGGCTGCGCCGCGACGCGCTGGCCGTCGACGAGGCCGGCGACGGACTCGAGGCCCTGGAGCGGCTGCGCCTGGGCGCGTACGACGTCCTCGTCCTGGACCGCGACCTGCCCGGCCTGCACGGCGACGAGGTCTGCCGCCAGGTGGTGCGCGAGCGGCTGCTGACCCGCGTCCTGATGCTGACCGCGTCCGGGACCGTACGGGACCGGGTCGAGGGACTGGGCCTGGGCGCCGACGACTACCTCACCAAGCCCTTCGCCTACGACGAGCTCCTCGCCCGCGTCCTCGCCCTGGGCCGGCGGGCCCGCCCCGCGCTGCCGCCCGTACTCGAGCGCGCCGGGGTCGCCGTCGACACCGCCCGCCGCAGCGCCACCCGCGACGGGCGCCGGCTCGCCCTGTCCCGCAAGGAGTTCGCCGTCCTGGAGGCGCTGTTGCGCGCCGACGGCGCGGTGGTCGGCAACGACGACCTCATCGAGGAGGTCTGGGAGGAGGACACCAGCTACTCCACCAACGCCGTCCGGGTCACGCTCAGCAAGCTCCGCGCCAAACTGGGCGAGCCGCCGCTCATCGAGACCGTGCCGTGCTCCGGCTACCGGATCGCTCCGTGAGGGGCGTTCCGCCCGCTCTGCGCACCGAGCGCGGGCGGCTCACCACCCTGTACGGGGCGCTGCTGCTCCTGGCGGGCGGCGGGCTGGTGGCGCTGGTGTACGTGCTGGTCGGGCAGGGGCTGTACGCGAGCGTCAGCGGGGCCGTCAGCACGGTGAGCCCCGCGTTCCGCCTGCAGGAGGGGCAGAAGGCGGACGCGGGCGGCCGCCCGGAGCCCGCCCGGACCATGGCACCGGGCGAGTCGCCCACCCAGGAGGAGCTGCAGTCGTACGCCGTCACCCGCAACCTGACGAACGCCGTCACCGAGGCCGCCCAGCACCGGCTGCTGACCGTCTCGCTCATCGCCCTCGCCGTCTTCGCCGTCCTGTCGATCTGGCTGGCGTGGTGGATGGCCGGCCGGGTCCTGCGCCCGGTCGCGGTGATCACCGGCACGGCGCGGCGGCTGTCCGGCGAGAACCTGGACGAGCGGATCGCCCTCGACGCCCCGCCCGGCGAGCTCAAGGAGCTCGCCGACACCTTCGACGCGATGCTGGGGCGGATGGAGCATCTGGTCTCCGCGCAGCGGCGGTTCGCGGCGAACGCGGCGCACGAGCTGCGCACCCCGCTCGCCGTGCAGCGGGCGGCTGCCGAGATCGGGCTGGCCGGGGACCCGTCGCCGGAGCGGGTCGCCCGGATCCGCGAGCGGCTCATCGGCGTCGCCGACTCCAGCGAGCACCTCATCGAGTCGCTGCTGCTGCTCGCGGTGTCGGAGGAAGGGCTGGAGTCCACCGGCCGGGTGGACCTCGCGGCGCTGGCCGCCGCCGAGCTGGCGGCCTGCCCGCAGCAGGGTCTGACGGTCGAACACACCCTGCGCCCGCTGACGGTGACGGGTGACCGGACCCTGCTGGGCCATCTGGTCCGCAACCTGCTGGCCAATGCCGTACGTCACAACCGTGCGGGCGGCCGACTGGGCCTGGCCACCTCCACCGAGGGGGAACTGACGGTGTCCAACACCGGCCCGGTGATCGATCCGGCCGATGTGCCCCGGCTCCTGGAGCCGTTCCGGCGGAGCGCGGAACGGCAGCACACCGCAGGTGAGGGCGCCGGTCTGGGGCTTTCGATCGTCGCCTCGATCGCGCGGGCGCACGGGGCGGAACTGGCGGCGCGGGCCAACCCGGCGCCGGACGGCGGGATGACGGTATCGGTCCGCTTCCCGGCGGCAGACCTTCCGGCGGCAGGGCAGCGTTCAGCCGCAGTGAAGGGCGGCTGAGGTACGGTCGGTTCAATGAGCAAGCACCGCCGAGCCCGCTCCCGCACGTTCCGTACGCCGCGTACGACTCGTGCGGGACGTTCTCGTACGTCCTCGCCCACCTCCCGTCGCCTGGCCCTCGCGGCCACCTTCAGCCTGCTGACCTTCGGGGCGGGCTGGGTGTACGCCCTCGACGACAAGGCCGTCGGCACCTCCTCGCAGGCGAGCGCCGACTCCCGTCCCCCGGCCGCGGACCGCGCGGCGCGCGACGCCCACCGGCAGGCGCCCCAAGGCGCCCCGCAGGCCGCGCCCGAGGCCGCGCCCCGGGCTCCGCTCCAGGGGCTGACCGGCATCAGCGCGCAGACCCTGGCGAAGATCCCCGCCGAGTCCCGCCAGCTCATCCTGGTCACCGGCAAGGCCGGGGACTCCTCGGAGTCCACCGCCGCGCTGTACACCCGTCCCGCGGCCGGCGCGGACTGGGTGCGGGGCGAGAGCTGGCCGGCCCGCAACGGGGCCAAGGGCTGGTCCACGGAGCGCACGTACGGGGACCTGACCTCCCCGCAGGGCGTCTTCGCGCTCACCGACGCGGGCGGGCTGCTTCCGGCGCCGCCCGGCACCCGGCTCCCGTACGACAAGGACCGCTCCTTCGTCGCCACGGGGCGCGGGGTGAACGGGGAGTCCCTCGCCGGATCGTTCGACTACGTCGTGGCCATCGACTTCAACCGCAGGCCGGGGAAGTCGCCGCTCGACCCGGTCAAGCCGGAGGGCGAGCGCAAGGGCGGCAACATCTGGCTCCACGTGGACCACGACGGGCCCTCGCAGGGCTGCGTCGGCATCCCCAAGCAGGCGATGAAGAAGGTCCTGGAAACCCTCGACCCGGCGGCGAAGCCGGTCATCGTGATGGGTCCGGAAGGCTTCTGACCGGCTTCGCCGTCACCCGCTCCAGGGCATCTTCCTCTCGGGCGCGGTCAGGGAGTGAGGTCCAGGATCCGGACCGGCTCGCCGGCCCAGCGCTTGGGGAACGTGGTGGCGACGACCGCTCCGTCCGGGCGGTCGGGTGTGGGCTGGGCCGCGTACCGGCTGTGCGCCGCGGCCCAGGTCTCCTGGCGTGCGACGGCCAGGGCGGCGGGCAGGTCCAGGTCGAGAATGACGACACCGGGCAGTGAGGCAAGGTGCTCCGCCGTACCGGGCCGTGTCCGGTCGGCCTCGACGAGCGCGCACGAGGGGGCGTACAGGAACCAGTCGGCCTCGGCGTGCGCGCGGTGGATGAGACGGGACGCCAGGACGTTGCCCTGGCCCGCGGCCAGCATGGCCGTCTCGTCCAGCACGATGTGCATCTGCGTCACAAGTCCCTCGCCTCGGCCAGGCGGCGGTCCAGCTCGCGGTCCAGGTCCCGCTGCTCGGCGGCCGTCGGTGCGTAGCCGTTCCAGTCGTTCAGCGCGACGCGGGCGCGCTCGGCGCGTTCGGCCCGCTCGGCCGGAGTGAGCAGTGTTTCGGCGAGCCGGGCCAGGTAGGCGCGCAGCGACAAGCCTTCGGCAGAGGCTATGGCGGCGAGCCGGTCTTTGGCTTCCTCGGGGATACGGATGTTGGCGTCGGGCATCGGTGTGCTCCTCTCCACCCCCCAAGGGTACGGGTACGCACCCGTACCCGCCACCGGCGTGCCAGACGGGATCCGGTCCGCCCCCTTGCCTGACGGTCCGTCAGCTATCACGATGGCCCGGCACCGATATGACGAATCGGCAGACGAAGGCGAGGCGGGTCCGCCATGGCGCGCGTGTTTCCGGAAGGTCGGCTGGTCTACGGGATGCAGCTCCCGGTCCAGTCGCAGAGCACCCTGTACGCCGAGCCCTGGGAGGCGGCGGCCACCGCCGCCGATCTCGCCGAGGTGGCGCGCGCCGCCGACCGGGCCGGCTTCGGGTACCTGGCCACCTGCGACCACGTGGCCATCCCGCGGCGGCTCGCCGGCCCCATGAGCACCGTCTGGTACGACCCGGTGGCCACCCTGTCCTTCCTGGCCGGCATCACCGAGCACGTACGCCTGCTCAGCCACGTCGCGATCCTCGGCCTGCGCCACCCGCTGATCAGCGCCAAGCAGTACGCGACCCTCGACCACCTCTCCGGCGGCCGGCTGATCCTCGGCGTCGGCGCCGGCCACGTCCAGGAGGAGTTCGAGGCCCTCGGCGTGGACTTCGCCCGCCGCGGGGCCGTCCTCGACGAGACCCTCGACGCACTGCGGGCGGCGCTCGGCCCCGAGGAGTACCCGGAGTTCGAGGGCGAGCTGTTCTCCTTCAAGGACCTCGGCCAGCTGCCCCGCCCCGCCCAGGAGCGGATCCCCGTCTGGGTCGGCGGCTCCTCGCCCGCCGCCGTCCGCCGGGCCGCGCTGCGCGGGGACGGCTGGCTCCCGCAGGGCGACCCGCGCGAGGAGCTGCCGTCGCAGATCGCCCGCATCAAGGAGCTGCGCGCCGGGGCCGGGATCACCGGCCCCGTCGAGTTCGGCGCGATCACCGAGGCGCTGTACGTCGGCGAGCCGGGCTGGGACACCGGCCGCCGGACCCTCACCGGCAAGGCGGAGGCCCTCGCCGAGTCCCTGCGGGAGTACAAGGCGCTCGGCGTGGACCAGATCCAGGTCCGCTTCCGCAGCCGCGACCGGGCCGAACTCGTCGACCAGATCACCGCCTTCGGCGCCGACGTCGCGCCGCACCTCAACGACCGGGAGTCGTGACCATGGGAAAGCTGGACGGGCGCGTCGTCATCATCACCGGCGCCGCACGGGGGCAGGGCGAGCAGGAGGCCCGCCTCTTCGCCGCCGAGGGCGCCAGGGTGCTCCTCGGCGACGTGCTGGACGAGCAGGGCGCCGCCGTGGCCAAGGAGATCGGCGAGGACCGGGCCCGCTACGTACGCCTCGACGTGAGCCGCGAGGAAGACTGGGCGGGCGCGATAGCCGCCGCGAAGGAGTCCTTCGGCCCGGTCGACGGCCTGGTCAACAACGCGGGCATCCTGCGCTTCAACGAGCTGACCGCGACCCCGCTGGAGGAGTTCCAGCAGGTGGTCCAGGTCAACCAGGTGGGCGCCTTCCTCGGCATCAAGTCGGTCGCCCCCGAGATCGAGGCCGCGGGCGGCGGCACCATCGTCAACACCTCCTCGTACACCGGCCTGACGGGCATGGCGTACGTCGGCACGTACGCCGCGACCAAGGCGGCCATCCTCGGCCTGACCCGCGTGGCCGCGCTGGAGCTCGCGGGCAAGGGGATCCGGGTCAACGCGATGTGCCCGGGGGCCGTGGACACCCCGATGGCCAACCCGGGGCTGCTGGATCCGGCGGGGATGACGGACGAGGCGCGCGAGGCGATGGCCGAGCTGTACAAGCGGGTCGTGCCGATGGGGCGGGTCGGGCAGCCGGAGGAGATCGCGCAGCTGGCCCTCTTCCTGACCAGCCGGGACTCCTCGTACATCACCGGCCAGCCGTTCGTCATCGACGGCGGCTGGATGGCGGGTGTGAGCATCCTCTAGGCCTATCTGATGGAGCGTCAGCTATTGACGCTCCCGCCCCGGCGGTGGAACAGTCGAGACATCGAATCTGACGCAACGTCAGAAATTCAAAGGACGGTGAACTCCCTTGGAATTCGGGCTCTTCGTGCAGGGATACGTGGCCGAGTCACGGTCCAAGGTCGACCCCGAGGCAGAGCACAAGGCGCTGATCGAGGAGACCGAGTACGTCATCCAGGCCGACAAGGCGGGCTTCAAGTACGCCTGGGCCTCCGAGCACCACTTCCTGGAGGAGTACTCCCACCTGTCGGCGAACGAGGTCTTCCTCGGATACCTCGCCCACGCCACCGAGCGGATCCACCTCGGCTCCGGCATCTTCAACCCGCTCGCCCCGGTGAACCACCCCGTCAAGGTGGCCGAGAAGGTCGCCATGCTCGACCACCTCTCCAAGGGCCGCTTCGAGTTCGGCACCGGCCGCGGCGCGGGAAGCCACGAGATCCTCGGCTTCCTGCCCGGCATCGAGGACATGAACGGCACGAAGGAGATCTGGGAGGAGACCATCGCGGAATTCCCCAAGATGTTCCTCCAGGAGGAGTACGAGGGGTTCCAGGGCAAGCACTGGTCGCTGCCGCCGCGGAAGGTCTTCCCCAAGCCGTACGGCAAGGCCCACCCGGCCATGTGGTACGCCGCCGGCTCCCCCTCCTCGTACGCGATGGCGGCGAAGAAGGGCCTGGGCGTGCTGGGCTTCAGCGTGCAGAAGGTCTCCGACATGGAGTGGGTCCTCGACCAGTACAAGACGGCCGTCCAGGAAGCCCAGGCCATCGGCGCCTTCGTCAACGACAACGTCATGGTCACTTCGACGGCGATCTGCGCCGAGACCCACGACAAGGCCGTGGAGATCGCCGTCAACGCCCACATGAACCGCTTCCAGTCGCTGGTCTTCCGCTACCACGACACCTTCCCGCGGCCCGAGGCCATCCCGCAGTGGCCCGAGCTGCTGCCGGAGTACAACGCGGAGATCATCGAGCTGCTGATCGCCGAGGAACTGCTGATCTGCGGGGACCCGTCGGAGGTCCTCGCGCAGTGCAAGCGCTGGGAGCAGGCCGGCGCGGACCAGCTGTCCTTCGGCCTGCCGACCGGGGTGTCGTACGAGGACACGATGACCACCATCAAGCTCATCGGCGAGCACGTGATCCCGGAGATCGACACCGATCCGGTGCACCGCACGACGCGGTTCCGCGAAGCCGCGGGTTCCTGACCCGGGCTCCCCGCACGGGGACGGCGCCTTCCCGGACCGCCGTCCCGAACCGGCCCCGGCCGGGCGGCCTCCGGCCGGGGCCGTGCCTCGATCACCGGCGGGCTCGATGTGCCTCCGGCGGCGCCTCAAACGCCGGCGGGGCTGGATTCGGCTGGTGCCGTCCGCCACGTGCGGCTGGATGGCCCGCAGGGCAAGGTCAGCCCCGCCGGCGTGTGAGGCGCGGGGCCCGGGGCGGAGCCCCAGCAGTGGCGCCGCGCCTGGCGGCCGCGGCAGCCACATCCAGCCTCGCCGGCGTGTGAGGCGCGGGGTCTGGGGCGGGGCCGCCAGCAGCGGTGCCGCACTTGGCGGCGGCGGCAGCCGCATCCAGCCTCGCCGGCGTGTGAGGCGCGGGGTCCGGGGCGGAGCCCCAGCAGTGGCGCCGCGCCTGGCGGCGGCGGCAGCCACATCCAGCCCCGCCGGCGTTTGAGGCGCCGCCGGAGGCAAATCCAGCCTCGCCTAGGGGCCCGGCCCCGCCCAGCGGTACGGCGCGACCGCGTACCGCACACGCGAGAGAAGGGACGTCATGCTCGACCACCTGATCAAGGGCGCCACCGTCGTGGACGGCACCGGCGCCCCCGCCCGCGTCGCAGACGTAGGGATACGCGACGGCCGCATCGCGGTGATCGCCGCGCCCGGGACCGTCACGGAGGAGGCCCGCGCCAGCGAGGACGCCACCGGCCTCGTCCTGACCCCCGGCTTCATCGACCCCCACACGCACTACGACGCCCAGCTGTTCTGGGACCCGTACGCCACCCCCTCCATGAACCACGGCGTCACCACCGTCGCCGGCGGCAACTGCGGCTTCACGCTGGCCCCGCTCCACCCGGACCGCCCCGAAGACGCCGACTACACCCGCCGCATGATGAGCAAGGTCGAGGGCATGGCCCTCAAGGCCCTGGAGGAAGGCGTCGACTGGACCTGGTCCACCTTCGGCGAGTACCTCGACGCCCTCGAGGGCCGCATCGCCGTCAACGCCGGCTTCATGGTCGGCCACTGCGCCCTGCGCCGCCACGTGATGGGCGAGGACGCCGTCGGCGGACAGCCCACCCCCGAGCAGATGCGGCAGATGCTCGACCTCTTCCACGACGCCATGAACGCCGGCGCCTGGGGCCTGTCCACCACGCAGTCCTCCACCCACTCCGACGGCTCCGGCGCCCCCGTCGCCTCCCGGCACGCCAGGCCCGCCGAACTCCTCGCCCTCTCCAAGGCGGTCGCCGAACACGAGGGCACCCAGCTCGAAGCGATCGTCGCGGGCTGCCTCGACCAGTTCTCCGACGCGGAGATCGACCTCTTCGTCGAGATGAGCGCCGCCGCCGGCCGGCCCCTGAACTGGAACGTCCTCACCATCGACGCCTCCGTCCCGGAGCGGGTCCCGCGCCAGCTCGTCCCGAGCGCGCGCGCCCGCGAGGCCGGCGGCCGCATCGTCGCGCTGACGATGCCGATCCTCACCCCCATGAACATGTCGCTGGGCACCTTCTGCGCGCTCAACCTCATCCCCGGCTGGGGCGAGATCCTCGGCCTGCCCGTCCCCGAACGGATCGAGAAGCTGCGCGACCCGGCCGTACGCGCCGAGATGCTGAAGCGTGCCGACTCCAAGGAGGCCGGGGTCTTCCGCCGCCTCGCCCACTTCGGCCGCTACGTCATCGGCGACACGTACAGCAAGGAGAACGAGGGCCTCTCCGGCCGCGTCGTCGACGACATCGCCGCCGAGCGCGGCCAGGACGCCTTCCACTGCCTGGTGGAGATCTGCGCCCACGACGACCTGCGTACGGTGCTCTGGCCGATGCCCACCGACAACGATCCGGCGAGCTGGGCCCTGCGCGCCGAGACCTGGCAGCACGAGGACGTCATGCTGGGCGGCTCCGATGCGGGCGCGCACCTGGACCGCATGTGCGGGGCCCCGTACACGACCCGCTTCCTCGGCGACTGCCTGCGCGGCCGCAAGCTGGTCCCGCTGGAGCAGGCGGTACGGATGCTCACCGACGACCCGGCCCGGCTGTTCGGGCTGCGCGAGCGCGGCCGGATCGCCGAGGGCTTCCACGCGGACCTGGTGCTCTTCGACCCGGAGCGCATCGAGGCCGGCCCGGCGACGCTGGTCCACGACCTGCCCGGGGGCAGCCCGCGGCTGGACGCGCGGGCCGTCGGGATCGTCTCGGTACGGGTCAACGGCGTGGAGACCATCCGCGACGACGAAGTGACGGGCGCGATCCCGGGCATCGTGCTCCGGTCCGGCCGGGACACGAGGACGGTGAGCACGCGGTGACCGGAGCGCAGCGGTTGTACATCGGCGGCGAGTGGGTGGAACCGCAGGGCGGCCACTACGAGGTGGTCGACCCGGCGGACGAGTCGGTGGTCGGGCTCGCGCCCGAGGCGTCACCGGCGCAGGTCGCCGAGGCGGCGCGCGCCGCGGCCGAGGCCTTCGGCGCCTGGTCCCGTACGAGGCCGGAGGAGCGGGCCGCGATCCTGGACCGGGCCGCCGACATCATCCAGCGGGAGTACGAGCCGTGGACCGCGCTCGCCCAGGCCGAGACCGGCGCGCCGACCGGGATCGCCCGCGGCATGCAGGTCGGGGTGGGCGCGGCCCGGTTCCGGCGGTACGCGCGCGGAGCCCTCGAACCCGTGGAGAAGGGCCTCCCGCCGCAGGTGACGGAGGCCGGCCCGATGGGGAAGGCGGGCATCCTCGGTGCCCTGGAGGTGCGCCAGCCGGTCGGCGTGGTCACCTGCATCACCTCGTACAACAACCCGTGGGCGAACCCGGCCGGCAAGGTCGCCCCGGCCCTGGCCATGGGCAACACGGTGGTGGTCAAACCCGCCCCGCAGGACCCCCTGTCGGTGTTCAAGATGGCGGAGGCACTCGCCGAGGCGGGCGTTCCCGCCGGTGTGGTGAACGTCGTCAACGGGCAGTCGGTGGCGGTCGGCGAGGCGGCCGTGGACTCCCCGGACGTGGACATGGTGTCCTTCACCGGCTCCACGGCGGTCGGGCAGCGCATCGCCGAGGTGTGCGGCCGGTCCATGAAGCGGCAGCTGATGGAGCTGGGCGGAAAGGGCGCGGCGATCGTCTTCGAGGACGCGGACCTGGACGCGGCGATGATGGGCATCGGCACCACCTTCTCCTTCTACTCCGGCCAGATCTGCACCGCCCCGACCCGGGTGATCGTGCACCGGTCCGTCCACGACGCGCTGGTGGAGAAGCTGACCGGCTACCTGGCCTTCATGAAGGTCGGCGAACCGGGGGCGCAGGGCACGGTGGTCGGCCCGGTCATCTCGGCGGCCCACCGCGACCGGGTGGAGTCGTACATCGAGCTGGGCAAGAAGGAGGGCGCCCGGATCGCGGTGGGCGGCGACCGCCCGGCCGTCCGCGCGGACGGCAAGGGCTTCTACGTGGCCCCCACCCTGCTGGTGGACTGCACCAACGACATGCGCGTGGTCCGCGAGGAGATCTTCGGCCCGGTCGTCGTGGTCGTCCCCTTCGACACGGAGGAGGAGGCCGTGGCCCTGGCCAACGACTCCGACTACGGGCTGATCAGCTACGTATGGTCGGGGGACGCGGCGCGTGCCTTCCGGGTGGCCCGCCGGCTCCGCTCGGGCGGGGTGGGAGTCAACACCATCGGCCGGAACATGGAGGCGCCGTTCGGCGGCTTCAAGCGGTCGGGCGTGGGGCGCGACGTCGGCTCGTACGCGCTCCACGCCTACAGCGAGATCCAGTCGATCGTCTGGACCACGTAGTCCGCGAACCGGACGAGCTAGTCCGCGAGGGTCTTCGGGTCGGTGGTCGCGAGCCGCTCCAGCGCGGCGGCGGCCTGGACCTCGGGCGGACGGCCGTCGTCCGGCAGCTCCCAGTGGAAGTACCGCCGCGAGCCGTCCTCCGTGCCCGGCTCCGGCGGAAGGCTGAAGCCCACGTCCACCGTGTCCGGCGCACGCCAACTCGTGCCGACCCAGCCCGGTGTGACGCCCCACCGGGTCAGCAGGTCCGGGCCCTCCCGCAGGCCGGCCTTGATCAGCCGGGCCGTGTTCCGGGCGGGCCAGCACCAGGAGTGGTCCCGCTCGGCGCGCCCGACCTCGGCGTCGTACGCGGCGGCGTCGAAGCGGTACTCGGGCGGCGTCGGCGTTGTCGCCCCGCGCCAGCCGTCCCACACCACCTCGTCACCGTCGCGGCGGATCGTCACGTACAGCGCCCCGCAGCACCCTTCGGTGCAGGACGCCTCGGCGAGCTGCACCTCCCGCGGCTCGGCCCCGGCGCGCAGCTCGCCGGAGTCGAGCAGGTACTCGGGGGCGTGGGCGGGGCCTTTGCCGAACAGCAGGGGCACGACGGGGCGGCCGTCGACCAGGACGCGGGTCTCGACGGCCGGGGAGTCGGCGGGATCGTGGACGACCACCTCGATACGGAACCGCTCCCCGGACGCGGCGCGGACGAACGGCTGCCGCCCGGTCCGCCGGACCCACTCCACCCGGCGCCGGTCGTCGGGCCCGCCGTCCGGGACGGGGCCGTCCAGCCGTTGCCCCAGCGCCTCGAGCAGCGCCTCTCGCTGCCCGGGCCGCCAGTCGAGCAGCACCCCGGCGCCGCTGTGCAGACCGAGGGCGACCGACAGCAGCAGCGCGTGGTGGCCGAGGGTCGGGGCCGGCCGGTCCGCGTGCCCGGCCAGGGCTTCGTACACGGCCACAGCCGGCCCGTAGTCGAGGATCTCGGCCCGGTACTCGCGCTGGTCGGCCATGCCGTGGAGCAGGCGACCGGCCGCGGCGAGCAGCGCGCCGTCCTCGGGACGCGCGCGCAGGAGGCCTTCGAGGTCCGCCGCCTCGGCGATCCGCCGGGCGAGCCACCTCCCCGCCTGCTCGTGCGACAGGGTGATCAGCGCGTTCCGGACGGCTTCCGCGTCCCCGCCGGCTACGGCCTGGATCAGCGGAGTCACTTCGTCGGCCCGGCTGCGGTGGACGAGGAACAGCAGCGCGGCCGCCTGCCGGTCGAGCGGGTCGAGTGCGGCCGCGGCCGTCTGCCCGAAGCCGCGCAGGAGGCCGAGGGCTTTGAGGCAGGGCACGTCCTCGGGTTCGCCGAGACGGACCAGCAGCGCGAGGCCGACGTTGACGGCCGCCGTGCCGGTGCCGGTGCGGGTCAGCCGCCGGGCGGTCCGCCGGGCGGCGGCCTCGTCCGCCAGCGGCAGCCGTTGGGCGTGCGCGCGGAGGGTGCGGTACGACATCCGCAGCGCGTCGGCCGCGGCATGGACCGCCTCGGCGGCCCGTACGGGATCCGGGTCGGCCAGCAGCGGGGTGAGGGCGGCCGCCACTTCGTCCCCGGCCTGGGCCCAGGTCAGGCCGCTGCGGCCGGGCTCCGGAGGTCCGTCGGGCAAGGGATGGCCGCGGCGCGGGAACGGGCCGTCGGGGTCGACGCCCTGAAGGAACAGGGCGTAGTCGTACAGGGAGGTTCCGGGAGTGAGCGCCGTGCGCTCGTCGCGGACGCTCACCGGGCGGGGTGGGACTCGATTCCGTAGGTCATGGGGGGAGCCTGCCAGGCAGGGTCAGAGCGCGTCCAATGAAAATACGGACTCGCCCCGCACCCGTCCGTTGACCTGCACCTGCACCAGGTGCTCGCCGGAGTGGTAGCGGCGGGTGGTGATCGGTTTGAAGGAGTGGCGCTTGGTGCCGGTGAGGGTTTCGCCGGGGGCCAGGGTGCGGGTGGTGAGCTTGAAGACCTTCGGGGTGCGGCCGCCGTTCGCCTTCGTGTGGTGGATGACGTAGTCCACCACCAGCTCGGCCGGGAGGTCGCCGGTGTTGGTGACGGCGTAGTCGAAGACGAGGTACTCGCCGACGGAGATCCGCGGGGCGGCGACCACGGGCCCCGTCACCGCGACCGGCACGTCGGGGGAGTGTCCGAGCAGGGTCAGCGCCTCGGGCCGGCCGGCCTTGATCAGGGTGCGCAGGCCGTGCCGGACGACGCGATCCGTCGTGCCCGCGCCCGGGTCCGTGTTCCCGCCCTCGGCCAGCCAGCGGGCGGCGGTTTCCACCGCCAGCCCGGGGTGGTCCCGGCTGATGTCGTTGAGGTGGTTGGAGACGGACCGGCGGACGTACGGCGACTCGTCGCGGTACAGGGCGTCGAGCACCGGCAGCGCCGGGCGCGGGTCGGCGACGAAGGCGGGCAGCTGCGGAGCCCACGGCAGCCGCGGCCGGGTCCCCTCGCTGGCGAGGCGCCGTACGTGCGGGTCGGGGTCGGCGGTCCAGCCCCGTACGACGGCCAGGGCGCGGGCCGGGTCGGCGCGCAGGAAGGGCCGTACCGCGGATTCGGCGGTCAGCCGGGGCGTGAGGTCGTGCAGCAGTGCGAGGCCGGGCTCGAACACCTCCAGCCCGCGGACCGCGACGGCCTCGTTGACGGGGAAGGTCATCCAGCCGTCGAAGCCCGGGTCGGCGAGGGCGGTGCGCACGACGGCCTCGAAAGCGGGCCAGTCGTCGGGGAGGTCGGCGAGCACGGCGTCGCGGACGGCGGCGACGCGGGCGCTGTAACTCAGGCCGTAGAGCGCGCCGGCGCGGGCGTGCAGGGAGGGCGAGGTCCGGCGGCCGGCCGCGCGGGCGAGCCGCCGGGCGAGGTCGCTGACGGTGTCCGCGCTGAGGAGCTCGTCGGCTGTGGGCATGGGGTCAGTCTCGCCGATGGAGACCCCGCCCGTACGGGTTACCCCTGGTCACCACAAAGTCACGAAGGAAACTTTGAAAACAGTCAAATCGGACATGGCTGCGGTTTCCGTATGGCGAAAGAGTGCGCGTGGAGCCTGTTGAACCATGGATGCAGGGCCGATTGAACCTTGTATTACGTGATCGTGAATCCTCTCGATCTCAGATTTCTAAGGCATTCGAAGGGTCTTCCCGTCCGGACTTATGCCCTCCGTATGTGGAATACGCAGCATCTAACGTCCTGACCCATGACTCAGACGGACATGCGGCCTCAGGCCGGAGACACGGTAAGCGGCGTCGCCGAGGGTGACGTTCGCGGCAAGGGCCTCGGGAAGGGGTCCGTCGGACTGGTGGGAAGCGCCGTCATCGGCATCTCGACCGTCGCCCCCGTTTACTGCCTGACCTCGACCCTCGGCTCCACGGCCGGTGAGGTCGGGGTGCAGATGCCGGCGATCTTCCTCGCCGGTTTCCTCCCGATGCTCCTGGTCGCCTTCGCGTACCGCGAGCTCAACAAGGCCATGCCGGACTGCGGCACCTCCTTCACCTGGACCGTCAAGGCCTTCGGCCCGCGGATCGGCTGGATGTGCGGCTGGGGCCTGGTGATCGCCACGATCATCGTGCTCTCCAACCTGGCCGGCGTCGCCACCTCCTACTTCTGGCTGCTGGCCGGCGAGATCACGAGCGATCCGTCGATAGCCGCCCTGGACGACAACAAGCTCGTCCACATTGCCACCTGCCTCACCCTGATCGCCGTCGCCACCGCGATCAGCTACCGCGGCATGACGGCCACCAAGGGCGTCCAGTACGCGCTGGTCGGCCTCCAGCTCGTCGTCCTCGCCGTGTTCGTCGCGATGGCCTTCCAGAAGGCCTCCGCCGGCACCTTCGACACCGGCCTGGACTTCTCCTGGTCCTGGATGAACCCCTTCGCGGTCGAGTCCATGGCGGCCTTCACCGCCGGACTCTCGCTCTCGATCTTCATGTACTGGGGCTGGGACGCCTGCCTGGCCACCAACGAGGAGACCACCGGCTCCACGAAGACCCCGGGCCGCGCCTCCCTCATCGCGATGATCGTCCTGGTCGGCTCCTACCTGGCCACCGGCATCGCCGCCCAGATGGCCGTCGGCGCCGGCGGCGAGGGCCTCGGCCTCGCCAACGAGGAGACCTCCGGCAACGTCTTCGCCGCCCTCGCCGGCCCCGTCATGGGCCCGGCGCTCGGCATCCTGCTCTTCGTCGCCGTCCTCGCCTCGGCCGCCGCCTCCCTGCAGACCACCTTCATCCCGGTCGCCCGCACGGTCCTCGCCATGTCGGCCTACGAGGCCCTGCCGCCCGCGTACGCCAAGGTCCACGAGCGCTTCAAGACCCCGGGCCGCGCCACGGTCATGGCGGGCATCGCCACCGGCGCCTTCTACACCGTGATGACCCTGGTCAGCGAGAACGTCCTGACCGACACGATCTTTGCGCTCGGCCTGATGATCTGCTTCTACTACTCGCTGACGGCCTTCGCCTGCATCTGGTACTTCCGCGGCGACCTGCGCCGCTCCAGCCGCGACCTGTTCTTCAAGGGCGTCTTCCCGGTCCTGGGCGGGCTGCTGCTGGCCGCGGTCTTCTTCAAGACCCTGTACGACGCCTGGGACCCGGCCTACGGCTCCGGCTCCACCCTCCCCGGAGTGGGCGTCGGCAACGTCTTCGTCATCGGCGTCGGCCTGCTGGCCCTCGGCCTGGTGATCATGTTCATCACCGAACGCCGCAGCCCGGCCTTCTTCCGCGGCGAGGTCCTGACGAAGTCCACCCCGTCCCTGGTGGTCGAGGACTGACGGTCCCGTCCCCTCGCTCCCGCTGAGTCATCCCGCGGCCCCGGATCCGATCCTTCGATCCGGGGCCGCGGTGCGTGGGCCCACCCCAGGACGCTTGCGCACCTCTGTCAGGCGGTGTGCGCGCAACAACTGTCATAGCGGGGAGGCCGGACGGGGGAGGTGTCACTCCAAGGTGGTGGGCGGTGACCCGGGGCGTTGCGGGTCGTTGGGCAGGGCATGAATGCCATGAAGCGCACCTTTTCCGCCCTGGTCCTCTCCGGCGGGGCCGCCCTCGCCCTCACCCCCATCGCCGCCCACGCGGCGGACGCGCCGGCCCCGCAGACGCCACCGATCGCCGACCGCGTCATCGACATCGTCGACCACCCCGGCCAGACCGTTCAGGACACCAAGACCGCGCTGGGCGTGACCGCCGCGGCAGCCGGGAGCGCCACCCAGGCCACCAACTCCTCCCTGTCGGGCGCCGGCACCGCGCTGTCGGGCCTCCCCGACGCCCCGAAGGTCGACTGACCTCCCGGTCGCCCTCCCCGGTCGCCCTCCCCGGTCACCCCCCCGGTCCCCCCCGGTCGCCCCCCGGTCACCCCCCCGGTTCCCCTCAGCCGGTACGGGAGACGTACGGGAGACAAGGACGAGCGGGATCTCGCGTGCCGTCGCCTCCCGATAGCCGGCGTACGAAGGCATCGCGGCCACCACCACCGGCCAGAGGCGCTCCGCCTCGGCCGGGGTGGCGCGGCGGGCGGTCGCCGCGAAGGTCTCGGCGCCGACCTGGAGGGTGACGGCCGGGTCGGCGGCCAGATTCAGGTACCAGGCCGGGTGGCGGTCCGCACCGGCGTTGGAGGCCGTCAGTACGTACGCCTCCCCGTTCGGGTCCCGGACGTACGCCAGCGCGGTGCGGCGCAGCACCCCCGTGCGGCGGCCCCGTGTGGTCAGCAGGAGATCCGAGATCCCCGGGCGCGGCTGCCCGGCGGTCTCCTCGAAGCGGCGGATGTGGTCGGCGACCCAGGGGTTCGGGCTGTCGGATACGGGTGCGGGTGCGGGTGCGGGGTCGGGTTCCGGCTCGGGTGCGGGTGCGGGTGCGGGTTCCGGCTCGGGTGCGGGGTCGGGTGCGGGCTTCACGCCGGGCCGACCCCCGCGTGCACCGCGCGCCGGATCGGGGCCGTGAGCGCCTCGTCCACCACGGCCACGGCGAAGGCCGCGCGGGTGATCCGGCTGTCGGCGTCGGCGGGGGCCGGGAGGACGTAGCCGCCCACCGCCGCCCCCGCCTCCGGGCCGTCGCCGAAGTCGCCGGCCGGGGACAGCACCACCCAGTCCAGGGCCGTCGGCGCAGCCGCCCGCAGCGCGTCGGTCCCGGCTCCGTGGCCGGCGTAGAACTCCCGCCACTCCTGCGGGTACCCCGGCGTGTCCATCAGCGCCGCACCCGATTCCGTCGGCAGTACGGAGGCCAGCCCGACCCACACCAGCCTCGCGGTCCCGGCCTCCGTGAGGCCCGCGGCCATCGCCCTGGCCACCGCGGGGAAGAACGTGCCGGGGGCCGCCTGCGCGTCGTACACCGCGACCACCGCCGCGTCGTGCCCGGCCGCCAGCCGCGCCACGTCCGCCGCCTTGGTCACGTCCCCGTCGGCCCGCCCGGCTTCGGTGACCGCGTACCCGCGCGCCCGCGCCTCGGCGGCGACGGCCCGGCCGACCCTGCCGCGGGCTCCGAACACGATGAGCTTCTTCGCGGCCGTCCCGTGCTTCTGGTTGTGGTTGTGGTTGTGGTTCTGGTTCTCACTGTGGTTCGTCATGCCGGCGAGCGTAGGAGGAGGCCTGGTCACCGATCGGATACCGGCCTACCGTGTGGATCATGAGCGAGCCGCGACCCGTCCCGCTGGACCCGGAGATGTTCGATCCCGTCTGCCCGTCGCCGCTGGTCCCGTTCCGGATCGGCGACAAGTGGGCCACGCTGATCCTGCGCTGCCTGGAGGGCGGCCCGCGCCGGTTCTCGGAGCTCAAGGTGCCGCTGCGCGGCATCACCTCCAAGTCCCTGACGCAGTCGCTGCGCGGGCTGCAGCGCGATGGTTTCGTCGTGCGGGAGGAGTACGAGGGCCCCGAGCGCCGGGTCGAGTACGCGCTCACCCCCCTCGGCCGCGGCCTCCTGGGGCCGCTGGACGCGGCCTGCGCGTGGACGCGCGAACACTGGGACGAGCTCATCGACGCCCAGGAGGCGGGGCTTTCGGGTGAGCGCGCTCGTTGAGCAGCGCATGATCCTCTGGTTGCTCAATCACCTCAGCACGTTCGTCATCGCCGTCCTGCTCGTCGGCGGCCTCATCGGCCTTTCCGTGGTCGGCAGCCTGGCCGCCCGCCGGCGCTTCCCGCACCTCGCGCGGGGCGAGCACAACGAGATGGTCGGGGTCGCGCTCGGCATGTTCGGTGCCATCTACGGCATCATCCTGGCCTTCGTCGTCGTCACGCTCTGGACGCAGCTCGAGAACACCCAGACCATCGTCGCGACCGAGGCCACCGACCTGGCCCTGGTCGTGCGCAGCGCCGACACCTTCCCGCCGGCCGACCGCGCGCGCGTGCAGGAGGCCGTGGGCGCGTACGCGCACGCCGTCGTCGAGGTGCAGTGGCCGCTGATGCGTCAGGGGAGGCCCAGTTACGACGCGACCGCGCAGCAGACCCATGCCCTGTACCAGGCCCTCCAGGCGTACGAACCGACCGGCACCCGTGCCGAGACCTTCTACGCGGAAGCCGTCAGCCACCTCAACGACGTCGCCGCACAGCGCCGCGCGCGCGTGTCGATGGCCGAGACCTCGCTGCCGGTGCTGCTGCAAGTGCTCGTGTACGGCGGCGCGTTGGTGATCCTTCCGCTCACGTTCCTGTTCGGGTTGCGGAGTCTGAAGATGCAGCTGCTGTTCGTATCGGCGGTCGCCGGACTCATCGGGTTCAGCCTGCTGCTGGTCGTCGCCCTGGACCGCCCCTTCGCGGGCGACCTGAGCGTGAGCCCGCAGCCCTACAAGGAGGCGGCCCTGGCGCGGTTCTGGGCCGCCTCTGGCTCGGGTTCCGGCTCCTGATCCGGCTCCTGATCCGGTTCCGGCTCCGGCTTCGGGGGGCCTGATGCCCTCGGGGCTCATCAGGGAGGGTTTGGGGGTTTCCCGTCAGTCCCACTGTCTCTCCGGGTCGGGCCGCCCTGTCAAGGGCGCTCCTTCGTCGCGTCGCTGCGCGATGGCCTTCGGCCACCCTTGACAGGCCGTCCCGCCCCGGAAAGACAAGGACTGTCGGGAAGCCCCCAAAAGAACGGTCCACTGGTTCACGATCACGGGCAGGGGGCATCAGGGACGCAGGGCCTGGCCTCTGGCCGGTACACCCCCGCCCGGGCCGACCGGAAAGCGAAGCCGGGGCGGGGCAGGGGCCGACATGCGCGTCAGATCGCTACGCGCTCCTCTTGTCTCGGCGTCCGGCGGCCGTCTGGGGCTGATACCCGCACCGGATGGTGATGAGAAGCACCGGGGGAGGGGGTGGGCGCGTCGGATCGCTACGCGCTCCTCTTGTCTTGGCGTCCGGCGGCCGTCTGGGGTCCTGCACGCACCGGATGGTGATGCCGGATGGTGATGCCGGGTGGTGGGGGGGGAGGGGCTCGGCGTGCAGGCTTTGGGAAAACCAGTGGAAGCGGGCTGCTGGGCGCCGTTACCGTGCTGCCGCACCAAGTCGTCTAGGCAAGGACGTCCGTTGTACACCCTGTGAGACCTCCCGAGAGCTGATGTGTCGCGCGTCGCGCAGGTGCGCCGCGCTGCTTTTTGCTGCGGACTTCTCACTGGAACCGGTGTACTTCTGTGCTCAATAACTGGGTGGTCATGCCCACCTGTCTGCCGACCGTTCTCCGCCGTTGCCACGCGTGCGCGTCCGAGCGCTTCCGGGCGAACGGCAAGTTTCGCGTCAACGCCCACCACAAACTCCTGGACGCCTGGCTCCTCGTGCTCTGTGCGGGGTGCGGGGACACGGCAAAGCTCACGGTGCTGGAACGGACGAACGTACGCTCCGTACCTCCTGAGCTGCTGGATCGGATGCACGACAACGACCCCGGCCTGGCAGCCGAACTGCTCCAGGACCCGGTCATGCGGCGCCGCAATCGCGTCGCCCTCGACTGGGACGACGCCTGGCGCCTCGACACCGGCGGATCGGATCACCTGGACCGCGAGGTGATCGACGTGTCGGTCCGCTTCGCGGCGCGGATCCCTGTCCGCCCCGTGCGACTGATCGCTGAAGGGTGCGGTCTTTCGCGGGCCGAGGTCGAGAGGTTGATCGCGGAGGGAAGAATCGTTTCGGCGGTCCGGTTGAGCGGCAAGCTCTCCGGCGACTTCACCTTCACGCTCAAGCGCTGACGCACGCGCACTGCCCGGCCACGGACGGTCGACGGACGCCGAGACGGGGGCAGCGCGTAGCGATCTGGTGCGGCCGGGGGCTTCCGAGAGGCTTCCGGCCGCTGCCCGGGGCGGGTTGGGCCACCCCCGACCCGCCCGGCCTCACTGAGGGACCCGTGTGTCCGTCCGTCCCCCGTGACCGTTCTTTTGGGGGGTTCCCGCCGGTCCTTGTCTTTCCGGGGCGGGTCGGTCTGTCAAGGGTGGCCGGAGGCCATCGCGCAGCGACGCGACGAAGGAGCGCCCTTGACAGGGCGGCCCGCCCCGGAGAGACAGTGGGACTGGCGGGAAACCCCCAAACCCTCCCTGATGAGCCCCGGGGGCATCAGGCCCTTGTGGTCCCGCCCCGCAACGCGCTCCGGCTCGCGGGCGCCAACGCATACGCCAACGCCACGGCCGACACCTCCGCCAACGCCACCACCCGCCCCCGGACCGGCTGTCACCTTCAGCCAGTGGAAGTGGTGGCGCGGACCGAGCCGGTGCTGGAGCCGCTGCTGTCGCCCAGGAAGCAGGTGATGTCGCGGTCTCCGAAGGTCCAGCTGGTGGCCTTCGGCGTGTAGTGGAAGACCTGCAGCGTCTTCGGGAGTTTCGCGGACTCGCCCACGTAGTCGGTGAGCGCCTTGCCGGTGCACTTGTCGTCGGCGATCGCGACGATCTTCTCCTCGCCCGGGTACGGGCCGTCCGGCTGCGGGAAGACGGCGAACACCTCCGCCTCGTGCGGCTCGCTGCACGGCACGACGGTCACGGTCGTGGCGGCTTCCGTACCCTCCTCGGCCTCGTAGTCCTTCAGGTCGTCGTCCGTGTCGAAGCACTGGCCCACGCGGAGGTCCTCCGTGTCGTCGACGGACGGGAGGGGGGCGTTTGCTCCGGTGAGTCCGAGGAGCAGCACGCACACGAGTGAGGCGACGGCGAGCACGGGATTGTTCCGCGGCGGCGGTGGTTGCGGTGGTTGCGGTGGTCTGGACATGCGTGGTCCTCCTTGTGCAGAGGATGAGACGCAACCGACAGCGGACGGCCGACAGCCGGGCGGTGCACCACTACCCACGCTACTCCGCCCTCCCGGGGCAGCGCCTGCGGGAGGCTCCCGTCGAAATCCCGGTTCAGAGGTACCGCGCGAACTCGTCCAGGGTGCGCAGGACCTCCGGTTCCGGGGCGGAGGGGAGCTGGAGGACGACCTCCTCGATGCCGAGGTCGGCGTAGTGGCCCATCTTGCCGGGGGTGGGCTGGACGGCGTACGGGACCACCTGGAGGGACTTCGGGTCGCGGCCGGCGGTCTCCCAGAAGCGGCGCAGCACCGGCAGGGACTCGGTGAGGCCGCGGCCGCCGATCGGGAGCCAGCCGTCGGCGTGGTCGGCGATGGCGGTGAAGAGCTTCGGGCCGGCCTGGCCGCCGAGGAGGGTGCGGGGGCCGTACAGGGGGACGCCGGGGCCGAGTTCGCGCGGGGCCTGGACCGGCTTCGGGTGGGCGTGGCTGGCCTGGACGGAGGAGAATTCGCCGACATACGCGGTCGGTTCGGGGGCCCACAGGGCCCGCATCAGGGCCATCCGGTCGCGGACCAGCTCGCGGCGGGTGCGCCAGTCGACGCCGTGGTCGGCGGCCTCCTCGACGTTCCAGCCGTAGCCGATCCCCAGGGTGAAACGGCCGCCCGAGAGGTGGTCGAGCGTGGCGATCTGCTTGGCGAGGTCGATCGGGTCGTGCTGCGCCACCAGCGTGATGCCGGTGCCGAGGTGGAGGCGCTCGGTCACGGCGGCGGCCTGGCCGAGGGCCACGAAGGGGTCGAGGGTGCGCCCGTACATCTCGGGGAGGTCGCCGCCCATGGGGGCGGCGGTGTCGCGGGTGACCGGGATGTGGGTGTGCTCCGGCAGGTAGAGGCCGGCGAAGCCCCGCTCCTCCAGGCTGCGTGCGAGGCGGACGGGCGAGACGGTGCGGTCGGTGAGGAAGATGGTCGTGGCGATCCGCATGGCTTCTGGCACCTCCGAGACGTGGGACACGCAACGGTACGGGCTGGGAGCGCGAATGTTGAGGGGGCGTCAGCCGCGCGGATAGCGGGCCAGCCAGCCGGGGGAGGCGGCCGCGGGGCCGTGCAGGGCCGGGCCCTGGGTCATCTCCAGCGCGAAGTCGTCGGCGAGCTCCAGCAGCGTGGCACGTCCTTCGAGTTCGGCGAGCCAGGCGGCCGGGAGGGCGGTCTCGCCGTGCAGGGCACCGAGGAGCGCCCCGCACAGGGCGCCGGTGGCGGCGGAGTCCCCGCTGTGGTTCACGGCGAGGCGCAGGCCGTGCGGGACGTCCTCCGCGACCAGGGCGCAGTAGACGGCGACGGCCAGGGCGGCTTCGGCGTCGCCGGTGGCGAGGGCTTCGACGGTCGCGGGGGCGGGTGCGCCCTGGGTGACGGCGGCCAGGGCCCGCTGGAGGGCGTCGGTGACGGGCTGGTGGCCGGGGCGGCTGCCGAGGAGGCCGAGGGCGCGCTGGACGGCGGAGTCCGGGGATTCGCCGCGGGTCAGGCCGTGGACGACGAGGGCGAAGGCGCCGGCCGAGAGGTGGGCGGTGGGGTGGCCGTGGCTCTGCGCGGCGCATTCGACGGCGAGCTGGAGGACCAGGGCCGGCTCCCAGCCGACGAGCAGCCCGAAGGGCGCGGAGCGGGTGGTGGCCGCGGCGTTGCGGGCGGTGGGGTTCTTGGGGTGGGCGAGGGTGCCCAGGACCTCGTCGGCGAAGCCGGTCAGGCAGGCGCGGTCCGGGTTGCGGCGGGCGTAGAGCCACTCCTGCCGGGCGAGCCAGCCGTTGTCCTTGCGGCGCTCGTCGGGGCCCCAGTCGTGCTGGGTGGCGGCCCAGCGGAGGTAGGCGCGGTGGACGTCGGTGGGCGGGTGCCAGGCGCCGGTGTCCCGGCGTACGTGGGCCCGTATGAGGCCGTCCACGGTGAAGAGGGTGAGCTGGGTGGCGGCGGTGACGGGGGTGGCGGTGGGCGTGGTCAGGCCGTGCGGGCCGTGTTCCTCGCGGATGGCGTCGAGGGTGAGCGGGCCGACGGGTGCGCCGAAGGCGTCGCCGATGGCGGAGCCGAGGAGGGTGCCGCGGACCCGGCTGCGGAAGTCCTGCTGCTCGAAGCGGCCCCACAGGCCGGTGGCCGGGCCCGCGGCACGGCCGGCTGCGGCGCGGCCGCCGGGTCCCACGGCCGTGCCCCGGCCGTCGGTCGGCTGCGCCGGGCCGTGGGCGTGGGCGTGCGCCGTGCCCCGGCCGTCGGTCGAGGCCGGGCCGTGGGCGTGCGCCTCCGCCGTGGGCGGGGCGGCCGTGGGCGGGGTGCCGGGGGTCGGTGGCGGGGCCGGGGCGGGGTGGCCGCCCGGGCCCGTCGGGGTGCCCTGAATGACCGCCGCGCCCGCGCCGGTTGTCGCGTCCATCGTCCTCACCGTCCCCCTGCCCGTGCCTGCGGCCGTCGCCGCGGCAGCACTGGCGCGCACTGTAGTGGACAGCTTCGGTCGGATCCGGAAGCGGCCCGTCAAGCGGTCCGTAAGCATGCGGAGAACGGCCGGAAAGCGAATATTTTCGGCCGCCGCCCGGCTGGTGGCCAGTCCTAGTCCAGTACGGGCAGCAGCTCCGGCAGGTGACCGTCCGAGGCGCGGGCCGCGTCCTGCCGCTCCTGCGGCACCTCCCCGTACACCGTCGTACGGGCCTTCGCGGGCCGCCCGGCCGCCTCGGCGACGGCGATCAGGTCCCGGACCGACTTGTACGAGCCGTAACTTGATCCCGCCATCCGCGAGATCGTCTCCTCCATCAGGGTCCCGCCCAGGTCGTTCGCCCCGGACCGGAGCATCTCCGCGGCGCCCTCGGCTCCCAGCTTCACCCAGCTGGTCTGGATGTTCGGGATGTACGGGTGGAGCAGGATGCGCGCCATCGCCGTCACCGCCCGGTTGTCGCGGACCGTCGGCCCGGGCCGGGCGATGCCCGCCAGGTACACGGGCGCGTTGGTGTGGATGAACGGCAGCGTCACGAACTCCGTGAACCCGGCGACGTTCTTGGCCAGGGCCTCCTGCTGGATCCGGACCAGGGTGCGGAAGTGCCCGAGCCAGTGCCGCGGCTGGTCCACGTGCCCGTACATCATCGTGGACGAGGACCGGATGCCGAGTTCGTGCGCGGTGGTGACGACGTCGATCCAGTCCGCCGTCGGCAGCTTGCCCTTGGTCAGGACCCACCGCACCTCGTCGTCCAGGATCTCCGCCGCCGTGCCCGGGATGGAGTCCAGACCGGCCTCCTTGGCGGCCGTCAGCCAGTCCCGTACGGACATGCCGGTGCGCGTGGCCCCGTTGACGACCTCCATCGGCGAGAAGGCGTGCACGTGCATGCCGGGGACGCGCTGCTTCACCGCCCGCGCGATGTCGAAGTACGCCGTCCCGGGCAGGTCCGGGTGGATGCCGCCCTGCATGCACACCTCGACCGCCCCCACCTCCCAGGCCTGGGCGGCCCGGTCGGCGACCTGGTCCAGGGACAGCGTGTACGCGTCGGCGTCCGTGCGGCGCTGCGCGAAGGCGCAGAAGCGGCAGCCGGTGTAGCAGACGTTGGTGAAGTTGATGTTGCGCGTGACGATGTAGGTGACCTCGTCCCCGACCACCGACTTCCGCAGGTCGTCGGCGATCCGGCAGAGCGCGTCCAGGGCCGGCCCGTCGGCGTGCAGCAGGGCGAGGGCCTGCGCGTCGGTGAGTCCGGTCGGATCGTCGGCGGCCTGTGCGAGTGCGGCCCGTACGTCGGTGTCGATGCGCTCGGGCAGCATCCCGGGCGCGGCCGCCTCGCGCAGGGCGTCCCAGTCGCCGTAGACGTGGTCGAAGTCCTCGCGGCGGTCGCCGGTGCGGCCCTCGGTGTCGATCGCGGTGTGCAGGTCGGTGCGCCCGTACGCGGTGAAGCCCTCGTCCGGCTCCTGCCACGGCAGGCCCGTGACCTCGGCGGACTCGTTCGCCAGTCCGGTCCGCGGGTCGGCCAGCGCGCGGACGTGCGGCAGCAGCCGCGGGTCGAGCCACGGCTCGCCGCGCTGTACGAACTCGGGATACACGCAGAGCCGTTCGCGCAGCTCGAAGCCGGCCGCCGCGGACTGCTCGGCCAGCACGTCGATCTGGGGCCACGGGCGCTCGGGGTTGACGTGGTCGGGAGTCAGCGGCGAGACGCCGCCCCAGTCGTCGATCCCGGCTCCGATCAGGCGTGCGTACTCCCCGTCGACCAGGTTGGGCGGCGCCTGCAGGCAGGCGGACGGGCCCATGATGTGCCGGGCGACGGCGATCGTGGCGACGAGGTCGTCCAGTTCGGCGTCCGGCATCCCGCGCATCGCCGTGTCCGGCTTGGCGCGGAAGTTCTGGATGATCAGCTCCTGGATGCCGTGGTAGGCGCGGGAGACCCGGCGCAGCGCGAAGAGGGACTCCGCGCGCTCCTGGTAGGTCTCGCCGATGCCGATGAGCAGGCCGCTCGTGAACGGCACGGAGGAACGCCCGGCGTCCTCCAGCACGCGCAGCCGGACCGCCGGTTCCTTGTCCGGGGAGCCGTGGTGCGGGCCTCCCGGCTCGGACCACAGGCGGGTGGCCGTGGTCTCCAGCATCATGCCCATGGACGGGGCGACGGGCTTGAGCCGCTGGAAGTCGGCCCAGGACATCACCCCCGGGTTGAGGTGGGGGAGCAGGCCGGTCTCCTCCAGGATCCGGATGGAGATGGCCCGTACGTAGGAGATGGTGTCGTTGTAGCCCTCCGCTTCGAGCCACTCGCGCGCCTCGGGCCAGCGGTCCTCGGGCTTGTCGCCGAGGGTGATGAGGGCTTCCTTGCAGCCGAGTGCGGCGCCGCGGCGGGCGATGTCGAGGACCTCGTCCGGGGACATGTACATCCCGTGGCCGGAGCGGCGGAGCTTGCCGGGGACGGTGGCGAACGTGCAGTAGTGGCACTTGTCGCGGCACAGCCGGGTCAGGGGGATGAACACGCTCTTCGAGTAGGTGATGACACCGGTCCGCCCGGCGGCGGCGAGCCCGGCGTCCCTGACGCGTGCGGCGGAGGCGGCGAGGTCCTCGAGCGCCTCGCCGCGCGCCTGGAGGAGTACGGCCGCCTCGGTCGCGTCGAGCGCGACGCCGTCGCGTGCCCGCCGGAGCGCGCGGCGCATCGCGTTGTCGGTCGGAGCATCACTCGGAGTGGTCATGGGCCCGAGCATACGATCCGGTGGTACGGGCACGGGGCGGTCGCCGGGATGCTCATCGCATCAGCTCACCAGCGTTGACCAGCAGCGACTGGCCGGTTATCGCCCGCGCCCGGTCGGAGGCGAGGAAGACGGCGGCGTCGGCGACGTCCCCGTCGGTGGCGAGGTCGGGCAGCGCCATGCGCCGGGTGAGACGGGCATGGACCTCGGCCTCAGGGACGTTCTCGCTGTGGGCGGTGAAGGTGACGAAGGCCTGCACGGGCGGGCCCCACATCCAGCCCGGGAGCACGGTGTTGACCCGGATCCGGTGCGGGCCGAGCTCGCGGGCCATGGAGTACATGGCGGAGGTCAGCGCCCCTTTGGAGGCGGCGTACGCGGCCTGTTGGACCTCGCTCGGCGCGGCGACGGCGGACTGCGTGCCGATGATGACGACGGAGCCGCCGTTCTGCTTGAGCGCGGGCAGGCAGGCCCGGGTCATCCGGAGCGTCCCCAGCAGGTTCACGTCGAGGATCTGCTGCCAGGTCCCGAAGTCGGCATCCTCCAGGCCGCCGAAGTACGAGTCCCAGGCGGCGACGTGCACGACGGCGTCGATCCGGCCGAAACGCTCCTGCGCGAGCGCGGCGAGGGCCTCGCACTGCCGCTCGTCGCCGATGTCGGTGGACAGGTGGGCGGTGTGCGCCCCGTCGGGGTCGATCTCGGCGGCGGACTTGGCCAGATTCGCCTCGGTACGCGCTCCGAGCACGGCGTTCCCGCCGTCCCGCACCACGGCGGCGGCAACCTGGTGCCCGAGCCCGGCCCCGACCCCGGAGACGATGACGGTCTTCCCTTGCAGCAGCATGACGGGCCTCCAGGAGTTACGTATCTGACGGCTCGTCAGGCTAGGGTTCCGGCCGCGCGATGTGAAGGGGTGGGGCGGGGGCCGGGTTCCCGCGGGCGGGCCCCTCGGGCGGCCCCCGGGGCGGGCTCGCCTCGCGACCGGGTCGGGGCGGGCCTACGCTGGTCGTGCTGCCGTGGTCCGCGTGCGCGGTCCGCGTACTCGTACGTGCGCCCGTATGTCATGGGGACCTCCCCCGTACGACAGGAGGCATGCCGTGAGTCCGACCCACACACGGCTGCGCCGGGCCTGCGTGGCCGCTGCCGCAGCAGGTCTGCTCGTCGCCCCGGCCCTCGCGGGCCCCGTGTACGGGGCTCCCACCCCGGAGCCGTCCGTCTCCGCCACCCCTTCACCGGACGGTGGAGCGGAGTTCCCGGAGCTCACTCCGGCCGTCGCGGCGAAGCTGGACGCCGCCGTGCAGCGGGTCCTGCGCGAGGCGCAGGTGCCGGGCGTGATCGTGGGCCTGTGGGCGCCCGGCAAGGGGAGCTACGTGCGGACCTTCGGCGTGGCCGACAAGGCCACGGGCTCCCCCATGGAGACCGGCTTCAACATACGGATCGGCAGTGAGACCAAGACGTTCACGGTCACCGCCCTCCTCCAACTCGTCGACCAGGGCAAGCTGGCCCTCGACGACACCATCGGCAAGTACATCAGCGGAGTCCCCAACGGGGACCGCATCACCCTGCGCCAACTGGCGGGCATGCGCAGCGGGCTCTTCAACTACAGCCTGGACGCGGACTTCGGCAAGGCGCTCGCCGCGGGCCCGACCCGCCCCTTCACGCCGCAGCAGCTGCTCGACTACTCCTTCAGGCACCCGGTGCAGTTCGAGCCGAACGCCAAATGGCAATACAGCAACACGAATCTGATCCTGCTCGGCCTGGTGATCGAGAAGGTCGGGGGCAAGCCCATCCAGGAGTTCATCCGGCAGGAGGTGCTGGAGCCGGCCGGGCTGCGGCAGACGGTCTTCCCCACCGACGCCCACTTCCCCGATCCGCACCCGCGCGGGTACACCGACGACACGACCTCCGGCGGGAAGATCGTGGACGCGACCGACTGGAACCCTTCGTGGGCCTGGGCCGCGGGAGCGATGATCTCCGACCTGATGGACCTGCGCAGCTGGGCCCGCACCCTGGCCACCGGCACCCTGCTGAAGCCGGAGACCCAGGCCGAGCGGCTGAAGACCACCTCGATCAACGGCATTCCCGGCGCCGGGTACGGGCTGGGCATCTTCGACATCCAGGGCTGGATCGGCCACAACGGCTCGCTCCCCGGGTACGAGACCCTGACCGTCTACCTGCCGGAGGCCCAGGCGACCCTGGTCGTCCTGCTCAACACCGACGTCCTGCACGACGGGCAGGAGCCCAGCACGCTCTTCGGTGAGGCGATCACCAGCATCGTGACCCCCGGCCACGTGTATCCGGGGCACGTGCCCGTCGCCCCCGAGTCGAAGGCCCCCACGCCGACCGCGCCCACGCCGACCGCGGCCACCCCTACGCCGACCACGCCTACCCCGACCACGCCTACGCCGACCGCGGCCACGCCGACCCCGGCCACCCCGGCCAGCCCGGCCACCCCCGCGCCGACCCCGTCGGGTTAGGCGCGGGCTGCCCGTCCCAGGCGGGTCAGGCCCTCCGTGATCTCCTCCGGGGTGTGCGTCGTGAAGGACAGGCGCAGCGTGCGGGGGTCCGGCGCGCCCGTGAAGAACGGTGATCCCGGGACGAAGGCCACGTCGTGGGTGAGGGCCGTCCTGAGGAGGGCCGTCGCGTCGTGGCCCTCCGGGAGGCGGGCCCAGACGAACATGCCGCCCTCCGGACGGTTCCAGGCCGAGCCCGTCGGCAGGGCCCCGGCCAGGCCCGCCAGCAGGGCGTCGCGGCGGGCCCGGTAGGCCGCGCGGACCGTGGCGACGTGGGCGTCCAGGTCCACCGCCGCCAGGTAGTGCGCGGCGGCCAGCTGGTCCACCGTCGACGTGTGCAGGTCCGCCGCCTGCTTGGCGACCACCGCGGCCCGGCGCAGCGCCGCCGGCGCCCGCAGCCAGCCCAGCCGCAGCCCCGGCGCCATGATCTTCGAGAAGCTGCCGAGCAGGGCGGTGCGGTCCTGCGCTCCGGGGTGCGCCGCCAGCCAGGGCACCTCCGCGCCCTCGTAGCGGAGCTCCCCGTACGGGTCGTCCTCGATCAGCCACAGGCCCCGCCGCGCCGCGATCCCCGCCACCGCCGCCCGGCGGGCCCCGGGCAGGGTGCGCCCCGTCGGGTTCTGGAAGGTGGGGACGGTGTAGAGCAGCTTGGGGCGCTCCCGCGCGACGATCTCCTCCAGGGCCTCCGGAATCAGGCCCTCCGCGTCGCAGGGCACCGCCACCACCCGGGCCCCGGCCATCCCGAAGCACTGGAGCGCCGCCAGGTACGTGGGGTTCTCCACCAGCACCACGTCCCCGGGCTCGACCAGCGTGGCGGTGAGCAGCGTGAGGGCCTGCTGGGAGCCCGTGGTGACGAGCACGTCGTCCGCGCCGGACGGCAGGCCGCGGGCCGTCGCCCGCCGGGCCACGGCCTCGCGCAGCTCCGGCGCGCCTTCGGTGGTCGAGTACTGCAGGGCCCGCCGCACCGACGCGGTGAGGGCGGTGTCGTACGCGGCCCGCAGGCCCTCGGTGTCGAAGAGCTCGGGCGCGGGGAGGCCGCCGGCGAAGGAGATCACCCCGGGGCGTTCGGTGAGCGCGAGGATCTCGCGTACGGGAGAACCCCCGACCGAGGTGGCGCGCGAGGCGAACGCCGGCGGCGGGGCGACGGCGGAGTCGGAGACGATGGCGGCAGCGGCAGCGGGCACGGTGGCTCCTCCGGGACGGGTGCGGGCATCGTAGCCAGAGAAAGATGCAGATGGCACCTATGTGTCACATGGTGAACGGCCGCCGAGGGCTCCCGATCTGACGCGACATCAGCTAGACCGGTCGCATGACGACAGAAGAGCGGGACACCCGCGCCGAGGACTACGCCGAGCTCGCGGCCGTCGGCCCGTACGGCGTCCGGCCCGGCCATGCGCTGATCACCATGGTGGAGCCGCACCCGGGCCACGAGTACGCGTACAACCGCTGGTACGAGGACGACCACTACTACGCCGGCGCCATGGCCATGCCCTGGATGTACGCGGGCCGCCGCTGGGTCGCCACCCGCGACCTCCAGGAACTGCGCTACCCGGAGAAGTCGGCCGTCGCCCAGCCCGTCACGGCCGGCTGCTACCTGTCGACGTACTGGGTCACCGAGGGCCGCTACGACGAGCACATGAAGTGGACGGTGGGCATCAACAAGAGGCTGAACCGCGACGGCCGCGTCTACCAGGACCGCACGCACGTGTTCACGGCCTTCCAGGACCACGAGGCCACCGTCTACCGCGACGGAGCCGCCGGTCCGCGGGACTTCCACGCCCTCGACCATCCGTACGCCGGCCTCGTGCTGCACGTCGTCGACGCCGACGGCCCGGAGCAGCGGGCGGAACTACTGGAGTGGCTGCGCGCCCGGGCCCTGCCGAAGCGGCTGCACGGCTCCCCGGCCGGGATGGTGACGGTCTTCCGGCCGACGCCGCTGCCCGGCGACCGGATGACGTACGTCAAGCAGGTCGAGGGGGTCGACACCCGCCTGACGCTCCTGTGGTTCCTGGAGCAGGACCCCCGGAGCTGCTGGGACCGCTTCCAGGGGCTGGACGAGGAGGTCGCGGAGGCGGGGCTGGGGCGGGTGGAGCTGGTTGCTCCGTTCATCCCGACGGTGCCGGGGACCGACCGGTACGTCGACCGGCTGAGGTAGACGTACGCGGACATGGCCGAGCCCCCTCGGCCAAGACGGCGGACCGGTCGAGAGGGCTTGTACTGCCTGTACTGCCTGTGTTGCGTGTACTGCCTGTGCTGCGGGTAACGCCTGTGCTGCGGGTAACGCGTTCGGGTCCGTCGGGGTGCATGCCGTGACGTTCAGGCGAGGCGCCCCAGCCGGCCCTCGTTGACGCCGTCGACGAACGAGGTCCAGGAGCCGGGCGCGAAGGTGAGGGACGGGCCGTCCTGCACCTTCGAGTCGCGGACCGCGATGGCCTCCATGACGGGGGACTTGACCTCGACGCAGGCGCCGTTGGCGGAATAGGAGGACTTGGTCCAGTGGTGCGTGGCGCCCTGGCGAATAGCCATGTTTCTCTCCGGTTCAGCGAGTAGTTCCGTTTGTCGCGTCGGCCGGCTGGTTTCTCCGGCCGACGTGATCGACGCTACCCGCAGCTCCTCACGGGTGAAGGAGCCATTCACCCGACCGAGTGGCATATTCCATTCAAGCCTTCTGTGGCTGGGGAGTGACGGTGTACGGTACCGGCCCTCCCCCTCGCCCCAGGGCCTTTCCTGCGCCTTTATCGTGACTCGTCGGCCTTGCCCGCGTAGTGGTCGATGATCCCGGAAATGAACCGCCGGGTCTCGTCGACATTGAGGGCCTGGGCGCGCAGGTGCTCGTACATCACGCTGTACTTCTGCACGTCGTTGGCCTTCTCCAGGTACAGGTCGCTCGTCACGCCCTCGATGTAGACCACCGTCGAGTCGGACGCGTCCGGGAATTCCAGAATCGCGTACTGGCCGTTGACGCCCGGGTGCGCGCCGAGCGAGAAGGGCATCACCTGCACCGTGATGTGCGGCTGTTCCGACTGCTCTATCAGGAACTCCAGCTGCCGCACCATCAGCTCCGAGTCGCCCACGCGCCGGCGCAGCGCCGCCTCGTCGATGACCGCCCACAGGCGCAGCGGCCCGAGTTCCGGATTGTTGTTCTCCGTCTCGGAGAGCCGCTTCTGGCGGTGCATCCGGACCTGGACGCGCTTCTCCACATCGGCCGGAGCGGTCTCCGGCCACGCGCCGCGGACCAGGGAGTGGGCGTACTCGGTGGTCTGGAGCAGGCCCGGGATCACGAGGGGCTCGTACGTGCGCAGGCTCGCGGCGTCCGTCTCCAGGCCGATGTAGACGCTGTACGGGATGTCGCCGAAGGCGTGCCACCAGCCCTGCTGGCGGGAGTCCTTCGCCATCTGCATCAGTGAGTCCACGAGCCGGGGGTCCTCCACCTCGTACACCTCGCACAGGTCGCGTACGTCGCGCTGGCTGATGGACCGGCGGCCGTTCTCCAGCCGGCTGATCTTGGACTGGGAGACGAGGAGGCGCTCGGCGACCTGCTCGGCCGTCATGCCCTTGTCCTCACGGAGCTTGCGCAACTCCATGCCCAGTCGGCGGCGTCGGACGGTGGGATTGACATTGGACGCCACGTGAACGGCACCTCCGCCTTCTTCTGTCGTGCAGCTGTCTGTCTCTCTGCGTGTCTGATGCTGAGCAGACTGCCACCGAAGGGTGCCGCGGCGCTGGGGAACGGCCGGGAAAAGGCAGACGCGCGGGGTGGCGGGACCGGCGGACCGGCCTCGTCACCCCGCGCGCCGGCGTGGTGAAGGCGTTGCGGTGGAGCGGGTGCAGCGGGTGGAGCGGTGGATCAGTGCGCGGCCGCGCGGGCCATCGCACCCGTCCGGCGCGGCTGCAGCGGAACGCTGCCTGCCGTGGCCCGGGCGGGCGGTACCGGGGCGCGGTCACGGCGCGGCTGTGCGGCCACACCGTTCTGGACGTCCATCACGGCGTGCGCCACGAGTCCGCCCATCGGGTCGTGCCGTATCAGGTCCCGCAGCCGGGATCTGGACGACCGCCCCTCGTTGCCGGGGTACAGGTGCTTGCCGAGTCCGACCGCGTGGGCCAGTGCGGCAAGCGCGGCGGTCCGCGGGTCCGGCGGGACGCCGGTGCGGATCGCCGTGTCCAGCCGGGCACGGATCTCCCGGCTGATCGCCGTGTCCGTCGCCTGGTAGCGAGTCGTCGGCAGCACCCCGCACATCTGGCCCGCGACGGCATGGACCATGCCGCAGCGCTCCAGGTGGGCGAGGTAAATCTGGCGGAGCCCCAGCCGGGGTCCGCCGATCCAGTGGACGGCCCGTACCGGACTGCCGCGCCTGCGCAGCAGTTCCAGTGCGGAGTCCAGAGTCGGATCTCCTGTCGGCCGTGGCATCACCACGGCGATACGATCCCCGTCAGGGGCTATCCGTCCTGCCAGAGCCAGCTCCACTAGCTGTGCCCCGGCCAGGCCGAGGTCGAGCGACTGCGGCTGCGCCGTGGTACCCGTGGCCGGGTCCAAGGCGAGCAGCAGAAGCTCCTCCGGAATTGTTCTGCGGCTCCTGCCCATCCATGCCTCCCCGCGTGGATGAGTGACAGGGTGACGCCTCTCACATTCATCTGTCGAGAGCGCGTGGCCGCTTTGTGGGGGAACCCGCAGCTATGTCGTTCTCGTCTAGCACGGGGGCGATGCCCCCTAGACGGGACACTGTTAGACATTCGGACAGCCGGACGTGGCGACGATGGAGGAGGAACTGGTGGCGGGCGAGTCCCCCGACAAGTCGGTTGATGAAGGAGCGCCGGGGGCGGCGTCGACCTCCGCGGAGCGTGATCCGAGGCTGTCGGTGTTCCGGCAGAGGGATCCTGAGGGCCCCTCGGGTGACGCGGACGCTGGCACTGACGCAGACCACGCGGATGCGGATGCGGAGGCTGACGCAGAGGCAGACGCCGAACCGGACGCGGATGGTTCCGGCGGCCGGGACGCGCTCCGCGACGCGGTCGCCGCCTGGGTCGCCACGGCCGACGAGCCGTCCGAGGAGCCGTCCGGCGAGGCCGGCGAGCCGTCCGATACGGCCGAGGCCGGGCCGGCCGATTCCGCTTCGGCGGCGTCGGAGGCTGCCCCGGCTGCGAAGCCTGCCGACAGTGAGCGCACGGCCGTGTTCCGCGCCGTGAAGCCGGCCGCCGCCGAACCGCCTGCCGATTCCGCTCCGGTGGCTGCGGAGGCTGCCCCCGCCGCGGAGCCCGCCGCCGACAGCGAGCGCACGGCCGTGTTCCGTGCGGTGCGGCCGCCGGCGCCGAAGGATGCGCCGACGGGTGAGCCCGCCGCCGCGCCTGAGGCTGATTCCGCTTCGCCGGTCGCCGACGACCGCACCACCGCGTTCCGCGCCGTGAGGCCGGCTCCTGCCGACGCCGCTCCGGCGGCGGCCGAGGCCGCCCCGGCCGCCGAGCCCGCCGAGCCCGCCGACAGCGAGCGCACGGCCGTGTTCCGCGCCGTGCGGCCGACGGCGGAGAAGGCCGCCGCCGCGCCCGCGACCGATTCCGCTTCGGCGCCGGCGAAGCCTGGCCGGGCATCCGACGCTGATTCCGCTTCGGCGCCGGAGCGGCCGGTCGCCGACGACCGCACCACCGCGTTCCGCGCCGCGAAGCCCGCTCCTGCCGACGCCGCTCCGGCGCCGGCGCCGAAGGACGCGTCGGCCGGCAAGGCCGCCGCCGCGCCTGACGCCGATTCCGCTTCGGCGCAGCCGAAGGCCGCCCCGGCCGACCGGGCCGCCGACAGTGAGCGGACTGCCGCGTTCCGCGCCGTCAAGGAGCCCGCCCCGCGGGAGCGGACCGGGGTGTTTCGGATTCCGGCCGCGGACGCCGGTGCGGAGGCGGACGACAGCGAGCGCACGGCCGTGTTCCGTGCCGTGAAGCCGGCGGCCCCCGCCGATTCCGCTTCGGCGCCGCCCAAGGCCAGCACCTTCGTGCCGCTGCGGACCGACGAGCCCGGGCAGCAGCCCAAGGCCGAACCCAAGGCCGAGCCCAAGGCCAAGACCCCGGCGCCGGCCGCGCCGGCCCCGGCCCCCGCCTCCCTGGACCGCAGCGAGCGGACCACCCAGCAGCCGCTGCCGCCCAAGCCGCCGCTCGACATGCTGGCGGACCTCACGAACAACCCGCCCCCGCCGCCGAGCCCGCTCCGCACCGCGATCCGGCGGTTCAAGATCTACTTCCCGCTCGTCGTGCTCCTGTCGATCATCCTCGCCGTCGTGCAGCTGGTGCGCCCGCTGCCCGAGCCGAAGCTCGTGATGACCGCGCCGGCCTCGTACACCTTCGAGGGCACGAAGCCCGAGCTGCCGTGGCCCAGCGAGGGCCAGGCCTACATGGCCGCCGCCGGCCTCGGCACGCTCGGCCAGTCCGGCGAGCAGAAGCCCGTGCCGATCGCCAGCGTCACCAAGTCGATGACGGCGTACATCATCCTGCGCGACCACCCCATCAAGAAGGGTGAGCAGGGCCAGATGATCGACGTGGACAAGCAGGCCGAGACCGAGGGCAAGAAGAACGACTCGGTCAACAACGAGTCCACCCTCGACACGGTCAAGGAGGGCGACAAGATCTCGGAGTACGACGCGATCGCCGCCCTCATGATCCCGTCGGCCAACAACATCGCGCGGCTGCTCGCGCGCTGGGACGCCGGTTCCCAGGAGGCGTTCGTCAAGAAGATGAACGACACCGCCAAGGAACTCGGCATGACCAACACCACGTACACCGACCCCTCGGGTCTGGACGCGACCACGGTCAGCACCGCCGAGGACCAGGTGAAGCTGGGCCTGCGGCTCGTCGAGATCGAGACGCTGCTCGACATCACCAAGAAGCCCAAGTGGATCGACCCCTCGGGCAAGGAGTGGCGGAACTGGAACGGCCTGGTCCCGTACAACGACTCGCTGGGCATCAAGACCGGTACGACGACGAAGGCCGGCGGAAACCTCCTCTTCGCCGCGCAGAAGAAGATCGGCAACACCAACCAGCTGATCGTCGGAGCGGTCCTCGGCCAGCACAAGCCGCCGATCATCGACAGCGTCCTCGCCGCCAGCAAGCAGCTGCTGATCGCCACGCAGAAGAGCCTCGAAGGCGCGCCCGTCGTGAAGAAGGGCACGGTCGTGGGCCACGTGGACGACGGGCTCGGCGGCCGGACCCCGGTCGTCGCCACCGCCGACGTGCAGGCGGTCGGCTGGGCCTCGCTCACCGTGAACGTGAAGCTGGCCGACGGCGGCAGCAAGATCCCGCAGACCGCCAAGGCGGGCACCGAGATCGGCGTGCTCACCGTCGGTGAGGGCGCCAGCCAGGTGAAGGTGCCGGTGGCGCTCCAGAGCGACCTCGCCGCGCCCGGTCTCGGCAGCAAGCTGACGCGCGTCGGCTGACCGCCGGGTGAGAGCGCGGATCCGGCGCCCCGGGCAACCCCGGGGCGCCGGAACACGTCTTGGGTCCGGGACGTGGACGTGGACGATGGGGAGTACGTCAGTGACCACCGCTGAGCAGCGGCAGCAGCAGGAGGGCCGGCGCGGCGAGGGCCACGGCGGCGGCGGGGCGGTGCCCGCGCCCCCCGGACCCGCCCCGGCTCCCGCCCCCGCCGCGGCCCCGGGCGGCCTCGGGACGCGGGCTCTGGAAAGGGTCCGCCGCCACCCCATCGCCGTGTCGGCGCTGCTCGCAGGGGTACTGCACGTCGTCTGGTTCTTCAGCTTCGCCAACAGCGGCGGCGACCTCGCCGCGCAGGACGCCTGGGCCGAGTTCGTGGGCCGCCACCCCGACTCGGCGTACAACCTCGCCTGGTACGGCGGCATGCACCCCGTCTCGTACAGCGTGGTCTCGCCGTACCTCATGCACATGCTCGGCGTCCGTACCACGATGATGATCGCGGGCACCGTCTCGGCCGGGCTGCTGGCCCTGGTCCTGACCCGCTGCCGCGGCGTCGTGCGCGAGCCCCTGTGGCCCGCGCTGGCCGGGGTGTACGGGCTGCTGTGCAACGCCCTGTCGGGCCGTGTCACCTTCGGCCTCGGCGTGATGTTCGCGCTCGGCGCCGTCGCCGCCGTCTTCTGCTGGCCGCGCAAGTGGGCGGAGCGGCGCTGGGCCAAGGCGGCCGTGGCGGCTCCGCTGGCGGGGCTCGCGACCGCCTCCAGCCCGGTCGCCGGGCTCTTCCTCGGGGTGATCGCGGCCGCGCTGTTCCTGAGCGGCCGGCGGCCGGGCGCGTACGCGCTGGGCCTGGCCCCGGTGGCCGTGGTCGGGCTGTCGTCCTGGCTGTTCCCGTTCTCCGGGACGCAGCCGATGAAGTTCGGCTCGGCGTGGCTGCCGTTCGTCTTCGCGCTGGCGGTGCTGTTCCTCGTGCCCGAGCGGTGGAAGACGGTCCGGATCTCCTCGGCCGTCTACGCCTTCGGGGTGTTCCTGACCTGGGCGATCGACTCCCAGATCGGCTCGAACGTCACCCGTCTGATCATGCTCTTCGGCGGGGCGGTGCTGCTCGCGGCCCTCCCGTACGCGGTCCCGCGCACGCGGCGGTGGTACGCGCTGCTGCTCGCCTTCGCCGGGCTGAACATCTGGATCACCACCAACAGCATCACGGACATCGTCCGCACCACCCCGGTGGCCGCCTGGAACCGCGAGCTGGCCCCCCTCGTCGACCAGCTGAAGAAGGCGGGCGCCGACCGCGGCCGGGTCGAGGTGGTCCCGGCCAGCAGCCACCGGGAGTCCTCGGCCTTCCCCTCGTACGTGAACCTCGCGCGCGGCTGGAACCGGCAGGCCGACCTGGAGCGGAACCCGCTCTTCTACGACGACACCCTGACCGCCGAGAACTACCGGACCTGGCTCGAGCGCTGGGCGGTGCACTACGTGGTGCTGCCCGCCGACAAACCCGACTCGGGCGGGGAGGACGAGGCGAAGCTGCTGCGCGAGGGGCTCCCGTACCTCCAGCAGGTGTGGGGCGACGCGAACTGGCAGCTGTTCAAGGTCCACCAGCCGACCGACCTGGTGTCCGGGCCGGCGACGGTGGTCCGGGCGGGCGCCGACCGGCTCGTCATCGACGTGAAGCAGCCCGGACGGGTGCTCGTACGGATCCCGCACTCGCCGTGGCTGGGGCTCGTGAACGGGGCGGGCAAGCCGGTGGCGCCGCCGGAGGAGACCTTCGCGTCGAAGGCGAAGGCGGCCTCTCCGAAGGAATACGCCAACACGGCCGGATGCCTGTTCAAGGCGGCGCCGGACGGCGCGGGCGACGTGTGGACTGAGCTGCTGGCGCCGGCCCCGGGGGAGTACCGGGTGGCGGCGAAGTACCAGCTGCCGCGGGGCACGCCCTGCCCCGACGAGCTGATCCACGGCACGCTGGGGCCGCCGGATCTCCCGGCGCAGCCCCGGCCTTGATCCACCATCCTTTACGTCCGGTCCGGGTGCGTTGGGGCGTATATCTGCATACCATCCCAGTAGTCCGATTGGGTGCTTCCCGAAGGAGTTGACGACGGGATGAGCAAAGAGCAGAAGCAGGACTTCCGACAGGCCTACCGCGCGCCGGAGCCGGACCGCCCGCCGCGCCCGCCGGGCCACGGCTTCGACGGTCCGCTGCGCAGCAAGGTCAAGGGCGGGGCGCACACGAAGGCGGCCCTGAAGCGGGCCGGCACTCCGCAGGGCGACCGCATCGGCGAGCGCAGCAGAGGCTTGAGCTGACTGATCTGACCCTTTCGAGACGCCCTTCCGGCCGCGGCCGGGAGGGCTTTTTCGCACCGTCACGAACGCCGTCACGCCGTCCGTCACGACCGCCGTCAGGCCGTCCGTCACGACTTCGCGGGCGAGTATCCGGGCAACCGTTACCTTCCCGACGGATGACCCACACGTCCGCCTCGTAGCGTCCTTCCCATGCCCCGCACCCTCGCCCCCGCCCGTCGCACATTGGCGGTGACCGCCCTCGCCGTCACCCTCACCGGCGCCCTCGCCGCCTGCGGCGCCGGCTCCGGCCCCGCGCTGCCCCCGGACCCGAAGGTCGTCAGTACGGCGGCCCCGGCGGCCGACCCCGGCCGGGGCGCCCCGGCGCTGCCCCGGTCCAAGCCGACCGGCATGAAGATCGACGCGGCGGGAGTGGACGCGAAGAAGATGGTCGAACTGAAGGTGGACACCGCGACCGGCGAGCTCGGGGTCCCCGACGCCGACACCGACGCGAACAGTCCCGGCTGGTGGACCGAGGGCGTCACCCCGGGCGAGAAGGGCGTCGCCGTCCTCGTCGCGCACTTCGACACCCAGCACGGCCCGGCACTGATGAAGGACGTCGAGAAGATCAAGCTCGGCGACCTCGTGGAGGTCCCGCGCGAGGACGGGAAGACCGCCAGGTTCGCGATCCGCGAGATCGAGGACGTGAACAAGAAGGACTTCCCCACCGACAAGGTCTACGGCGACACCGGCCGCCCCGAGCTGCGCCTGCTCACCTGCGGCGGAGAGCTGAAGGACGGCCACCGCACCAACAACGTCATCTTCTACGCCGACCTGGTGGCGTAGCGCCCGGACGGGCCCATTACCGTGACCTGACGATGACGACCCTTCGGCTGCCCGCCTGGACCTCGACCCTGACCTGGAAGGCCGCGGTCTTCATCACCCTCATGTGCTGCGGGCTCGCGGCCCTGCTCGGCGGCCTCGTCCACAGCGCCATGACCCACCAGACGGTCAGCACGGCGCGCGAGAAGGCCCTCGCCAAGCTGGACCGGACCATCGAGGCGTACGAGATCGGCGCGCGGATGGCACGCGGCGAGGGCATCGACCCCGTCGGCCTGCCGCCGGAGCTGCGCGCACGGGCGCTCACCGGCAAGCGCGCCACGGCCATCGGCGAACACCGCGGCCGCTCCGCGATGTGGGCGGCGGCGCCGGCCGACGAGGACACCGCGATAGCCGTGTCCGTGGACTTCACCGCGGCCGAGCGGACGATCGCCGAGCTGGACCGGGCCATCCTCGGCTCCTCGGTGTTCGCCATCGGCGGCACCCTGCTGATCGGCGCGGCCGGCGTCACCCGGATCACCCGGCGGCTGCACCTGACGGCGCAGGTGGCCCGCCGGATCAGCGCGGGCGACCTGGACGCGCGGGTCGACGACAGCGGGCGCAGCAAGGACGAGGTCGCGGCGGTCTCCCGGGCCCTCGACACGATGGCCTCCTCGCTCCAGCGCAAGCTGGAGGCGGAGCAGCGGTTCACGGCGGACGTGGCCCACGAGCTCCGCACCCCCCTGACCGGCTTGAACGCGGCCGCCGAGCTCCTGCCGCCGGGCCGCCCGGCCGAACTCGTACGGGACCGCGTCCGGGCGATGCGCGCGCTGACCGAGGACCTCCTGGAGATCTCCCGGCTGGACACGGGCAGCGAGCGGGTGGACCTGGACGCGTACGACGTGGCGGCCCTGGCGGCCCGTACGATCCGCGCCTCGGGCACCGACACGCGGCTGGAGGTGGTCTCGTCCCTCCGGGTGGAGACGGACCGGCGGCGCCTGGAGCGGATCCTCGGCAACCTCGTCGCCAACGCCCACAAGCACGGCGCGGCCCCGGTCACGGTCCGGGTGGACGGCCGGACCGTGACGGTGACGGACGCGGGCCCCGGCTATCCGGAGTACCTGCTCACCGCCGGCCCGCAGCGGTTCCGTACGGAGGGCATGAACAAGGGCCACGGCCTGGGTCTGACCATCGCCGCGGGCCAGGCCCGCGTCCTCGGCGCCGTCCTCGCCTTCCGCAATCCACCGGAGGGCGGCGCCGAGGCCCGTATCACGCTCCCGGAGCCCGGGCCCGCAGCACCGGAACCAACTGCTCCTGCTCGCCGCCGAGATGTGCCTCCGGCTCCCGGCTCAGCCGCTCCACCCGCTCGCTGAACCCGGCTCCGCCGTCACCGGTCGGCCCGCCCAAAACCCGTACGAGCTCCTCCGGCGTTCGTCCGGAACGCCCCCAACGCGACGAGGACCCCCAGCCCTTGCGGCGGGGGGTCCTCGGGAAGTGCCCTCGGCAGGATTCGAACCTGCGACACCGGCTTTAGGAGAGCCGTGCTCTATCCCCTGAGCTACGAAGGCGGGTGCGGAGACCTGGCCGTGAGGCCGGGCCGCCGCGGTCAGTGTAGCGGGTGGCGCATGATCCGTAAGCGGAGATACCGGCCGGTGCGGGCGTGGGTGGTCGTGGTTCGGGTGACGGGGTTGCCGACCGTGCTGCCCGGCCGGGCCGGCCTATGTGGATCAACGGGGCAGCGCCGGCCCCGCAGGGGCTTTCGCGGCGGGCAGGGACACGAGTGCCGTCGCGAGGAGCGAGAGGGCGGCCAGGGCCGCGAAGAGGTGCGGGTAGCCGCCGAGGGGGCCGGCGAGGGCGGCAGCCGCCCAGGGGGCCAGGGCCGCGGCGAAGTGGGCGGGGGCGCCGAGGAGCGCGGAGAGGCGGCCGTAGTGGGTGGTGCCCCAGCGGTCGGTGACCGCGGTGGCCTGGAGGAGGGTGAGGTTGCCGCGGACGACCCCGGCCAGGACCGCGAGGAGCACCAGGAGGGCCACGGGGCCGGGAGTGAGGGCGAGTGCGGCCGTGGTGGCGCCGCCGAGGGCGATGAGGACGGCCGTGCGGGTGGTGACGGACGTACGGAGGGACAGGCTCGCGTAGAGGGCGCGGCCGAAGGTCTGGCCCGCCCCGCCGAGGCCGAGGGCCCAGGCGGCTTGGGTGGGCGTGGCGCCGCGTTCGAGGAGGAGCGGGATGAGGCCCATGACCACCGCGTACATGGCGAAGCCGGAGAGGGTGAAGGCCGAGGCCAGGAGGAGGAAGGGGCGGCTGCGGGGGATCGGGGTGCGGTCCGCGGCGGGTGGCGGGGGTGGGGCGGCCGGCCAGGGGGCGCGCAGGGCCAGGGCGTGTGCGGGGATGGTGACGGCCGCGAGGATCAGGGCGAGGACCGCGTACGTCTGCCGCCAGGTCAGGTGCTCGGCGAGGAGCGCGGTCAGGGGGGCGAAGACGGTGGAGGCCAGTCCGCCGGCGAGGGCGACGATGGTCAGGGCGCGGACGCGGTCGGGCCCCCACCAGCGGGTGAGGGCGGCGAAGGCCGGCGGGTAGAAGGTGGCGGCCATGGCGACGCCCGCGAGCAGCCAGCCGAGGGTGAATGCGGTCAGGTTGGGGGCGGCCGCGATGAGGAGCAGTGCGAGTGTGCCGAGTGCGGAGCCGACGGTCATCACGGCGCGCGGACCTCGGCGGTCCAGGATGCGACCGATGGGGATTCCGGCGACGGCCGAGACGAGGAGCGCGAGGGAGAACGCGCCCGTGGCCGCGTTGGCGGACCATCCCGTGCCGGCGGTCAGGCGTGGCAGGAGGACGGGGAAGGCGTAGTAGACGATTCCCCAGCTGGTGATCTGCGTGGCGCAGAGGGCGGGCAGTACGGCGCGCGGCCGCGCCCGGACCCCCGTTCCGGTCGCGGCCGCGTCGGCCTGGATGTGTTGCACGGGGGTCAGCAGCCGCCGGAAGAGGCCGGTGCGCCGATCGTGAGCGTGGCGGGGGCCGCGCAGCAGCCGCCACCGGTCGCCTCGACTGCCTCGGGCTGGTCGAAGAGGCCGGCGCCGCCGCAGACCCCGGTCTCGGGCAGGGTGAGCTCGACGCGCTCGGCGGCTTCCCGGTCGCCCGCGAGGGCGGCGGCGATGGAGCGGACCTGCTCGTAACCGGTCATGGCGAGGAAGGCGGTGGAGCGGCCATAGCTCTTCATGCCGACGAGGTAGACGTCCTTCTCCGGGTGGGAGAGCTCCTTCACGCCATGCGGGTAGACGGTGCCGCAGGAGTGCTGGTTGGGGTCGATCAGCGGGGCCAGCTCCAGGGGCGCCTGGAGGCGCTCGTCGAGGCCCAGGCGCAGTTCGGAGACGAAGGAGAGGTCGGGGCGCAGGCCGGTGAGGACGATGACTTCGTCGACCGGGTCCAGGCGCCGGCCGTCCTCCGAGACCAGGACCACCCGGCCGCCGTCGCGTTCGATGGCGCCGGTGCGGAACCCGGTGACGGCATCGGCGTAGCCGTTGTCGACGGCGGCCTTGGCGGCGAGCCCGAGGGCGCCGCGGGCGGGCAGCTGATCGGCGGCGCCGCCGCCGAAGGTGGAGCCGCTGATACCGCGGCGCAGGATCCACACGGCGTGGGTGCCCGGCTCGTCCTTGGCCAGGTCGGCGAGGTAGGCCAGCGCGGTGAAGGCGGAGGCGCCGGAGCCGATGACCGCCGTGCGCTTGCCTGCGTACCGGGCGCGGACGGCAGGGTCCTTCAGGTCCGGGACGCGGTAGGTGATGCGGTCGGCTGCCGCCTTCTCGCCGAGGGCTGCAAGTCCGCTGGCGCCGGCCGGACCCGGGGTGGTCCAGGTACCGGAGGCATCGATGACGGCTCGTGCCCAGACCCGCTGCTCGGCTCCGTCGGAGCTCTCGTAGTTGATGACGAAGGGCTGTGCCTCGCGGTCGGCGTCGACGATGCGGTCCCGGCCGGTACGGGAGACGCCGGTGACCCGCGCGTCGTAGCGGACCTGCTCGCCGAGGACGTCGGCGAGCGGCTGGAGGTAGAGCTCGGCCCAGTCCCCGCCGGACGGGTAGGTGGCCGGGTCAGGCTTGACCCAGCCGGTGGGGGCGAGGAGCTTCTCGGCGGCCGGGTCGACGACCTCGCCCCAGGTGGAGAACAGCCGCACGTGCGCCCAGTCGCGTACGGCGGCGCCGGCTGTGGAGCCGGCCTCCAGGACGAGGGGCACGATGCCGCGGTCGACCAGGTGGGCAGCGGCGGCGAGGCCGGCGGGTCCGGCCCCGATGACGACGACAGGCAGCTCGGTGGTGGCAGGCGCGTTCACGACAGGCTCCTCGTTTGCTTCGACATCTATCGATGCTTGCGTTTCCAGCATGACACTTGCTTCGATGAGCGTCAACATAGACACTCATCAAATCGGAGGTCTTGTGGAGCACGTGGATGCCGCTTCAGTGCGCTGCCCGGCATGCCCTTCGGTGGTGATCCGGACCGCTATCCGCAACGCGACGAGGTCGTCGCCTACCTGGCCGCCTACGCCGACCGGCTACAGGTCGACATCCGCACCGGCCGGCGAGTGGCCGCGGTCGCGGCGAACGGAGCCGGCTTCATCGCCGAGCTGGAGGGCGGCGGGCGCCTCGCGGCGCGCGCGGTGGTCGCGGCGACCGGCAGCTTCGGCCGCCCCCTCCGTCCGGCACTGCCGGGCCTGGAATCGTTCACCGGCCGGGTGCTATACGCGGCCGACTACCGTTCCCCGACGGGCCGGTCGAGACAGTGGACGCGCTGATCCTGGCCACCGGATACCGCCCCGACCTGCCCTGCCCTGCCTTGCCGGAATTGACGGTGCCCTGGATGTATCCGGCCTGCCCCGCCATCAGGGCGGGGTCTCCCTCGCCCACCCGGGCCTGGCCTTCGTGGGCCTGGAGTGGCAGCGCAGCCTGTCCTCGAACTCCCTGCGCGGAGTAGGTCGCGACGCCGCGCAGGTGGTCCGCCGCCTCGCGGCTTTCCTGGCCCGCACCTGAGACGCCCCCGGCGACATAGTTCGATGTGTGTCAACATAGACGTATGTCGAATGCGAAGGCTCTGCCGCTGCTGGAAGACGATCAGGCCGTCGCGCCGTGCTGCCCGCCGCTGACCGAGCGCGCCATGTCCGCGAGCGAGGCCGAGGTTGCGGCGAAGATGTTCAAGGCCCTCGGGGATCCTGTCCGCCTGCGCCTGTTCTCCGCTGTCGCCTCCCACGAGGGCGGGGAGGCGTGCGTGTGTGACATCTCCGATGTGGGTGTGTCCCAGCCGACCGTCTCTCATCATCTGAAGAAGCTGAAGGAGGCGGGCCTGCTGTCCTCCGAGCGCCGCGGGACCTGGGTGTACTACCGGGTTGAGTCGTCCGTGCTCGCTGCGATGGGGGCGCTTCTGGTCGACGCCGCCCGCGAGGGGTAACTCTGCGGGCCGCGCGGGTAAGGCTGGCGCAGGCCTCATCTATCGATTATCGTCGATAAACGATGAACAGCAGCCTGTCGCTCAGTGAAAAAGACGCCCACACGTACGCGGGCTGGTTCAAGGCCCTGGCCGATCCCACCCGCGTGCGGCTGCTGCACCTGCTGGCCGGCGAGGACCGCGCGATGAGCGTGGGCGAGATCGTCGCGCGGGCCGAGGTCGGCCAGTCGACGGTCTCGCACCACCTCAAGATCCTCGCCGACGTGCGGTTCGTCCTCGCTGAAAAACAGGGAACCTCCACCCTCTACACGGTCAACCACACCTGCCTGACCGTCTTCCCCCGCGCCGTACGTGCGATCCTCGGCGAGGAGGCGCCCGCCGATGGCTGCTGAGGTCAATATCGCGGCGATGGCGCCGGCGCACGCGGCACAAGTACTGGCGATCTACCAATCCGGGATCGACGAAGGCAACGCCACCTTCGAAACCACCGCCCCGACCTGGGAGGCGTTCGACGCAGCCAAGCTGCCGGACCACCGCTTCGCCGCGGTGGACGAGGACGGCAAGGTCCTCGGTTGGGTCGCCGCGACCGCAGTATCGGATCGATGCGCCTACGCGGGCGTGGTCGAGCATTCCGTGTACGTCGATCCGGCCGCGCGAGGCCGCGGCGTCGCCCGCGCCCTGCTCCAGGCGCTGATCGCCTCGACCGAAGCGGCGGGCATCTGGACGACCCAGTCCGGCATCTTCCCCGAGAACGCTGCCAGCCTCGCCGTCCACGAGCGGGTCGGCTTCCGCGTCATCGGAACCCGCGAGCGCATCGGCCGCCAGCGCGGCGTCTGGCGCGATGTGGTCCTTCTGGAGCGTCGGAGCCCGCAGATCAACTGAGCTCGCCGTGCAGGGTCAGCTGGCGGCGGTGGAAGTCGAAGTGCTGGGTCGGGTAGCGGTAGAGGTCCGCGAGCGTCATGCAGTCCTGGAAGAACGGATCCCAGCGGACCGGGTAGTGCATGCCGCGGGCCAGGTCGGCGTCGGACTCCGCTGCCAGGCGGCGGTGCAGGGAGTCGATGACACGGTCGAAGGTGGCGCCCGTCCGGCGCGGCCCGAAGACCTTCACCGCCCCGCACGGGCCGACGTAGTTGACCCAGTCGAACGGTACGGTCCCAGCGTTCAGCACGCGGGCGAAGGCCCTGCCGGCGCGGCGGGGCAGCCGCCCGAAGACGCGTACGAGGACCAGCAGCACCCGGGCGATCACGTAGCCGAACATCATGTGCCACAGCAGCTGTTCGTTGGTCCACCGGGTGCCGCGGGTGGGGCGGGCGAGGTCGGTCTTCGTGGCGCTGTCGAGCAGGTCGTGGAAGGTCTGCCGTGCGCGCTCGTAGTCCGCGTACACGGCCTGCCGGTCCAGCGGGATCTCGTTCATCAAGGCCTGCCCACTGCGATGGTTCCCGCTCCTGAGCGGTTTCAGGCGCTGAGGAGTTCGGCGATCTCGCGGACGGATTCGCGGGCCGTGCGGCCGACGCCGATGAGGGTGGCGGAGGCCGGGCCGGTCCAGTCGCCGTAGCCGAGGAGGTGGATCCGCGGGTCCGCGATGGCGCGCGTGCCCTCGGTGGGGATGCGGCCGCCCTCGGTGCGCAGGCCCAGCGGAGTCAGGTGCGAGAGCGCGGGGCGGAAGCCCGTGCACCAGATGATCGCGTCGCAGGGCCAGACGCTGCCGTCGGGCCAGCGGGCGCCCTCGGCGGTCAGGGCCGTGAACATGGGGTGGTCCGGGATGAGTCCGGCGTCGCGGGCTGCGCGTACGGGCGGTACGGCGACGATGTCGCCGAGGTCCGAGATGCGGGGGCCGCCGGACCGCACGCGCCGGGTGGCGAGTTCGAAGAGGGCGCGGCCGTCGATCTCGTCCGGGAGGTAGCGGGCCGGGCGCTGGGTGACCCAGCGGACGGTGGCGTGCGGGGCGAGGTCGGCGGCGATCTGGGCGCCGGAGTTGCCGCCGCCCACGACGATCACGCGCTGGCCGGCGTAGTCCCAGGGGCTGCGGTACTCCACCGTGTGGTGCTGGCGGCCCTGGAAGTCCGACCGGCCCGGAACGGCAGGCAGGAACGGTCGCCACCAGTTACCGGTGGCGCTGATGACGGCCCGGGCGGTCCAGGCGCCCGTGTCCGTCTCGACGCGCAGGAGTGGTGAGGCGTCGTGGACGCCGGTGACGCGGACGCCACGCTGGATGGGGAGTTCGTAGCGCTTCTCGTAGTCGGCGAGGTACTCCAGCACGTGCGCGACGTCCGGGAAGGGCTTGCCCTCCTGCTGCGGCATGAGGCGGCCGGGCAGGGAGGAGTACGCGGCCGGGGAGAAGAGGTGCAGCGAGTCCCAGGCGTGCTGCCAGGCTCCGCCCGGGGTGGTCTGGGCGTCGAGGATGGTGAAGTCGATGCCGGCCCGGCGCAGGTAGTAGCCGGCGGCGAGTCCTGCCTGGCCGCCGCCGATCACCACCACATCCGTGTGGCGGGTCATGCCGCGGGCTCGTGCTTGCCGCGCATGAAGATGACCGCGACCAGGGCCAGGCCCACCACGAGGCCGACCAGCTGCATGCCGATGAAACCGGCGACCGAGGCGGGGGCGATGCCCGCGAAGGTGTCGGTGAAGGCGCGGCCGATGGTCACGGCAGGGTTGGCGAAGGAGGTGGACGAGGTGAACCAGTAGGCGGCGCCGATGTACGAGGCGACGGCCACGGGGGCGAAGCGGAGGCGGTCGGTGCGGGCCAGGCCGAAGATCAACAGGATCAGGCCCGCCGTGGCGACGACCTCGCCCAGGAGGAGGTTGCCCGCCGAGCGGTCGTGCGTGGACCACTTCACCAGCGGTTCGCCGAACATCGCGTCCGCGAGGATCGCGCCCGCGATCGCGCCGGCGACCTGCGAGGGCACGTAGACGGCCAGCTCGCGGGCGGTGACGCCGGCGCCGCCGCGGCGGGCGGTCCACCACTCGGCCAGGGTGACGGCCGGGTTGAAGTGGGCGCCGGACACCGGGCCGAGGAGGGTGATGAGCACGCCGAGGCCGAAGACCGTGGCCGTGGAGTTGGCCAGCAGCTGCAGGCCCACGTCCTGGGTGAGCCGGGTGGCCTGGATGCCGGAGCCGACGACGACGGCCACCAGAGCGGCCGTTCCGACCAGTTCGGCAGCCGCGCGGGCGACGAGAGGGGTGCGGGGCGGGGTCGCGCCGGGTGCGGGCCGGGGCGCGTCGGCGGCTATGGCGGACTCCGCCGCGGGGGCGGTGCCGACGGGCTCGGTGGCGGTCAAGACGGGTTCTCCTCGGGCAGGTGAGGCGGGCGGCAAGAGAGCGACTGCGGGCTACGGGCCACGGGCTACGGGCTACGGGCTACGGGCTACGGGCAGGAACGCTTGAGGTTCGCTTCCGCGGTGGCGCGCGCGGTCTGGGCGAGGCCGGCGAACTGACCGGCGAGGGCTTCGATGACCTCCGGGCGCACGCGGTAGTACGTGAACCTCCCGCACGGCTCCGTCTCCACGACCCCCGCCTCCCGCAGCACCTTCAGGTGGTTCGAGAGGTTCGTCTGCTTGGCACCCGTCTCCTCCACGAGGTGGGTGGTGCACAGCGTCTCCTTGGCCAGGAGGGTCACGATCCGGAACCTGAGCGGGTCGGCCAGAACCCGTAGGAGATCAGTGTCGACTGACGTCATCATGTACTGATACTGTCACATCACCCGGTGCTGATACCAGTCTGGGCTGAGTCATTGGACTGAAGGAAGAGACGATGTCCTCCACCCCGCTCGCATCCGTGCTGTTCGTCTGCATCCACAACGCGGGCCGCTCCCAGATGGCCGCCGGATTCCTGCGCCACCTCGCGGGCGACCGGGTCGAGGTCCGCTCCGCCGGCTCCGTCCCCGGAGACCGGATCAACCCCTCCGCCGTCGCCGCGATGGCCGAACTCGGCATCGACATCTCCGACCAGAAGCCGAAGGTCCTCACCCCCGAGGCCGCCCAGGCCTCCGACTACATCATCACCATGGGCTGCGGGGACGCCTGCCCGTACTTCCCCGGCAAGACCTATCTCGACTGGCAGCTCGAGGACCCGGCCGGCCAGGGCGTGGAGGCCGTGCGCCCCATCCGGGACGAGATCAAGGGCCTGATCGAGGGCCTCATCGCCGAGATCGACGCGAAGAAGCAGGAGAGCTGACCGCACCGCCCGCTCGGCGGGCGAGATCCGGCCACCGGGGCGTCGGCTATCGTCCCTGCGGTGAAGCTCATACCCACTCTCGCCCGGCGGACGTCCGCCCCGCCGGCCGCCGCCCCCGGTGCCCGGCTCGGCTGGCTGGACGCGCTGCGGGGCATCGCCGCGCTGATCGTGGCACTGCACCACTTCGACGTGCTGAGGATGCTGCCCTTCGGGGGCATGGTCTGGCGGAACTTCGACATGGGCCTGTTCGGCGTCATGCTCTTCTTCATCGTCAGCGGCTACATCATCCCCGCCTCGCTGGAGCGGCGGGGCGACGTCCGCGGCTTCTGGATCGGCCGGATCTTCCGGATCTACCCGGCCCTGATCGCCGCCTTCGTCCTCTCGATCCTGATGCTTCCGGCCGGGGACGGCTCGGTCGCGCTGCTGCGCACCGGCGACGACCTGGCCTCGCTGATCGCGAACGGCCTGATGCTCCAGGACCTGCTCGGCGTCATCAACGGCATGAACGTCACCTGGACGCTGTGCTACGAGATGGTCTTCTACTTCTTCGTCACCGCCCTGTTCACCCGTGGCCTGCACCGGCACAGCGGGCCGATCGCGGCGGGCCTGGCCGGCGTCGCCCTGGTGACCGGTACGGCCGTCGGCACCGGACTGCTCAGCGCGGAACTCGGCTCGACCCGGCAGCTCCTGCTGATCGTCACGCCGCTCGTGCTCGTGGGCCTCGTCGGCGTGCTCAGCGGCCACCGCGTCCTGACCGGGACGGGCGCCCTGCTCCTCGCCGGGGTCGGCCTGGTCCTGGTCTCGCTCAACAGCAGGGCCCCCGCCTTCGAGACCTGGATGATCTTCGCGACCATGTTCGCCGGCACCGTGGTGTACCGGGCGCAGCACGGACAGCTCGCCCGGGTCCCGGCCCTGCTCTCCTGCGGTTTCGTCCTCGTCGCGGGCGTGCTGGTCGGCTGGCTGTACAACCGGGGCGAGGCCCTGGACCGGACCTGGTCCTCGGGCTGGAAGGCCTGGTCGGTCGCCTACCTCGCCGCGTGGGTGCTCTTCGGCATCGGCTTCCTCCTGCGGGCGCGCCGCTTCCCGAAGGTGCTGACCTGGCTCGGCGCGGTCAGCTTCTCGGTGTACCTGCTGCACATCCCGCTGCTGCGCACCGTCGAACCGCTCCTGGGCATTCCGCCGCAGCCGTCCTCGGCGCTCGGCCGGATCGCCTGGACAGCGATCTTCCTCGGCGTCGTGCTTGCCGTCAGCTACCTGATGTACCGCCTGGTCGAGATCCCGATGCAGCGCCTGGGCCGACGCGTGCAGAAGGCGGCGGACCGGCGGCGGCCGCGCACCGTACCCGCGGCAGCCGCGGACACGGCACCGGCCACACCTGCGGCCCCCGCAGAAGCGGCCCTGTCGGGTACGGCCCGTACCTAGTACCCGATCAGTCGCGGTCGATGTGCACGCTGGTCGACTTCACCCGGGCGGTGGCCCGCATGCCGACCTCCAGGCCCAGTTCCTCGACGGCCTCGCGGGTGAGCAGGGACACCACCCGGTGCGGTCCGGCCTGCACCTCGACCTGGGCCGCGACGTCGCCGAGCTTGATCCCCGTCACGATGCCGGGGAAGGCGTTGCGCGCCGAGGTGTACGGGCCGTCCGAGTCCTCGGCGGAGGCGGAGGCGGACTCCTGCGCCGCCTCCACGCAGAACGCCGCCAGGTCGGGACCGTCCACGATGCGGCGCTTGCCGTCGCGGCGGGTGGGGAAGCGGTCTGCGTCCGCCCACCGCCGGGCGGTGTCGACGCTCACGCCCAGCAGTCGCGCGGCCTGTCCGATCGTGTAGGACTCCATGCGCCCCACCCTAGGGCCGGATGATCCGCACCTGATAGCTGCCGTTGCGCAGTTCGCCGACCACCGAGACGCTGATGCCCGCCTTCTCGTCCGCGAAGGTCTCGCCCGGCCGGAACGGCGCGTCCGACAGCTCCGCGTGCACGTTGGGCCGCCGGGTGCAGCCGCCGCTCGAGCTCGCGCTGTCCGACACCGTCACCGGACCGTGCCCGGTGTCCACGTCGGAGTCCACCTTGTAGATGAGGACGCCGGGTTTGCACACGGCCTCGTCGTTCCCGGCCTGCGTCCGGACCTCCACCGCGTACCCGGCGCTCTCGGACAGGGGGACGAAGGCCAGCTTCGTCCCGCCCGCGACCGCCAGTGGCGACAGGACGTGGTCGCTGGCGCCGGACTTCGACGCGCAGCTGATCTGCGTGCTGTCCAGCCAGCCGAGCTTCCACTTGTGCCAGCCCAGCAGGTCGTTGTTGGAGCCCCAGTCCTCGCTCATGATGTCCCAATGCCCGACGCTCCCCCCGCCGTCGGAGGTGTACAGGTCGGGCAGCCCGAAGACGTGCCCGTTCTCGTGCGGGAGCACCCGGTAGCCGGTCTCCCGGTAGGTGCCGGAGCCGTCGTCCTGCCGGCTGTAGATGAAGGACGTGTTGGCGAGCGGCACCCCGTCGGCGACGGGAGCCTCGCCGTTGCCCGAGAAGGTCACCGACAGCACGGTGTCCAGGGCGGACGGCCCGGCGTTCGGCGTCACCAGGATGTTGACCAGGTCGTACGCGCTGAAGTCCACTTCGGAATCGGCGGCCTTCGCGATGTGCTCGACGAGCTGCCGGTAGCCCGGTTCGTACGCCGATCCGCGCTCGATCCCGTACGCCGCGAAGGGCATCGGCATCCGCAGCCAGCTCCTTATCGGGGCCTCGGCGCGGTAGCTGAGCCGGCCGTAGGAGCTGGTCCGGAACCAGTTGGCGGTCTGGGGGAAAAACTCCGCCAGCCGGTCCATGGCCGTGCCCTCGCCCTTGGCGTCCGGGAAGTCGATCATCAGGTTGAGCGCCCTGACCTCGCCGGTCGAGCGCGCGTACCCGGGAGGCGTCGGCAGGCCCTCGGACATCTGCACGCCCATGGTGCCGGCGATCCGGCAGGGCGCGAGAGCCGATTCGGCGGTCGTGGCAACGGGTCCGGCCGCCGAGTGGCTGCGGCCGGATATCCCCGTGCTGGCCGTCGCGGTGACGCCGATGGCCAGCGCCGTCAGGCCGATGTACACGCTGGTGCGGCGGCATCTGCGTATCCGCCGGCGGGTCTGCGGCATGGAGATCGCCCTCGGGTCCGCGGCAGCCGGCCCTGTCCGTACTGCGCTCTGTTCGTCACCCTCCGACGGCAGCGGCGCGCCCGCGCGCCGGGAGAGGCCGAACGTGAAGCGGTGTGTGACTCAGCTCACGCGAAGGGGTGAAATAACCGGGGAGCGGATCCCCGTTTGTACGTGAGTCCCACGAAGTGGGGACCGGCTCCCCGTTTGGGCGGCGCCGTACGTGTCACCGCGCCAGGGAGGCCGGAATGAAGCGCCCCAGCAGCACCGCCCCGGCGGCCCTGCCCGCCCCGGGAGCGGCCGTGGACCTGGTGGCCCCCAAGGGCGCGGCCTCGGGCCCGGTCCCGCGCCCGCGCGCCGACGCCGTCCGCAACCGCGAGCGGATCCTGGCGGCGGCCCGCGAGGCGTTCGTCGAGTTCGGCTCCGCGGCCGCCTTCGACGAGGTCGCCCGCCGGGCGGGCATCGGAAACGCCACCCTGTACCGGCACTTCCCCGACCGCCCCACCCTCGTGCACCACGTCGTGCTCTACGTGATGGGCCGGGTCAGCGCCCAGGCCGAGGCCGCGCTCGCCGAAGAGCCCGACGCCTTCGCCGCGCTGTGCCGGTTCACGCACGCCGCCGCCGACGAGCGGATCGGCGCCCTGTGCACCATGCTCGACGGCGACTTCGACCGCGAGCACCCCGAACTCCTCGCGGTGCGCGATGCCTTGGAGGCCGGCGTCGAGGCCCTGCTGGCGACCGGCCAGGACGCCGGGCTGGTTCGCACGGACATCGGCGTCGGTGACCTGATGGTCGCCCTGTCCCAGCTCAGCCGCCCCCTCCCCGGCACCGCCTGCCTCGACACGGACCGCTTCGTCCACCGCCATCTCCAGCTCTTCCTCGACGGGCTGAGGGCCCCGGCCCGCTCCGAACTGCCCGGTTCAGCCGCCACGTTCGAAGACCTGAGGCAGAAAACCATGTGACACACCCAGAGCATCCCCAATAGGTTTTACCGGTCCATTCCAGTCATTCCGCACAGTGAAATGGGTACCCCCATGCCAAAAACGGACGCGACACCGCAGCTGGCCGACCCCAGCCGCTGGAAGGCGCTCGTCTTCATAGCCCTGGCGCAGCTGATGGTCGTCCTCGACGCGACGATCGTGAACATCGCCCTCCCCTCCGCCCAGACCGACCTCGGCATCTCCGACGGCAACCGCCAGTGGGTCATCACCGCGTACGCGCTGGCCTTTGGCGGACTGCTCCTCTTCGGCGGCCGCATCGCCGACAAGTGGGGCCGTAAGAACGCCTTCGTCGTCGGCCTCATCGGCTTCGCCCTGGCCTCCGCGCTGGGCGGCGCCGCGAACGGCGAGGCCATGATGCTGGGCGCCCGCGCCCTCCAGGGAGCCTTCGGCGCACTCCTCGCCCCGGCGGCCCTCTCCCTGCTCGCGGTGATGTTCACCGACGCCAAGGAGCGCGCCAAGGCCTTCGGCATCTACGGCGCCATCGCGGGCGGCGGCGGCGCCGTCGGCCTGATCCTCGGCGGCGTCCTCACCGAGTACCTCGACTGGCGCTGGACCTTCTTCGTCAACATCCCGTTCGCGATCGTCGCGGCCGTGGGTGCCTGGCTGGTCATCCACGAGTCGGCCGGCTCCCGCAACCGCGCGCCGCTCGACATCCCGGGCGTGGTGCTGTCCACCCTCGGACTCGTCTCGCTGGTGTACGGCTTCACCCGCGCCGAGTCGGCCGGCTGGTCGGACGGCGTCACCGTGGGGATGTTCATCGCCTCCGCGGCCCTGCTGGCGGCGTTCGTCTTCGTCGAGTCCCAGGTGAAGTCGCCGCTGCTGCCGCTGCGCGTCCTGCTGGAGCGCAACCGCGGCGGTGTCTACCTCTCGCTCGGCCTGGCCGTCATCTCGATGTTCGGCCTGTTCCTCTTCCTCACCTACTACCTCCAGGTCGTGAAGGGCTACTCGCCCGTCATGACCGGCTTCGCCTTCCTGCCGATGATCGCGGGCATGATCACGGGCTCCACGCAGATCGGCGCCCGGCTGATGACCCGGGTCGCGCCGCGCCTGCTGATGGGTCCGGGCTTCCTGCTCGCCGCCACCGGCATGCTGATGCTGACCCAGCTCGAGGTCGGGTCCTCGTACCCGGCGCTGATCCTGCCGGCGCAGCTGCTGCTCGGCCTCGGCATGGGCACGGCGTTCATGCCGGCCATGTCCCTGGCCACGCACGGGGTGAACCCGGCCGACGCCGGTGTCGCCTCCGCCATGGTCAACACCTCGCAGCAGGTCGGCGGGGCCATCGGCACCGCGCTGCTGAACACCATCGCCGCCTCGGCGACCACGGCGTACCTGGCCGACCACGCGGCCGGAGCCGCTGCGGGCGGTGCGGCGGCCAAGCTGATCCAGGCGCAGGCCATGGTCGAGGGCTACGCCTCGGCGATCTGGTGGGCCGTCGGCATCCTGGTCGCCAGCGCGGTCATCGCGCTGACCCTCGTCACCACCGGCCGTCCCGGCGCCGGCGGCCCGGTGGCCTCCGGTTCCGGCTCGGCCGAGGACAACGAGATCAAGGTTCCGGTGATCGCCCACTGACGGGGGCGACGGCGGGAGTACCCGTCCGGGAATGACTGACCACCCCGCTTGGTTCAAATTTGAACCAAGCGGGGTTAGTCTTTTTGGGCGACCCCCGCACGGAGGAACCCGTACCGACGAACGAGGAGCCCCCCGTGACCCCCGCCCCGACCCGCATGCCGGCGCTCTACCTCAGCCACGGCGCGCCGCCGCTCGCCGACGACCCGGTCTGGCCCGGTGAGCTGGCCGCATGGTCCGCGGCGCTGCCCCGCCCCACCGCCATCCTGATGGTCTCGGCCCACTGGGAGGAGGCGCCGCTCGCCCTCGGCGCCACCCGGCAGGTCCCGCTCGTCTACGACTTCTGGGGCTTCCCCGAGCACTACTACCGGGTCCGCTACGAGGCTCCGGGCGCTCCGCGGCTCGCCGAGTCGGTCCGCAAGCTGCTCCGGGCCCCCGGCACGTCCGTCCAGGACATACCGGACCGCGGGCTGGACCACGGCGCGTACGTGCCGCTGGTGGAGATGTTCCCGGAGGCCGGCATCCCGGTCCTGCAGATCTCCATGCCGACGCTGGACCCGCGCCGCCTGATGGACCTCGGCCGCAAGCTGGCGCCCCTGCGCGACGAGGGGGTCCTGATCATCGGCAGCGGCTTCTTCACCCACAACCTGGCCGCACTGCGCCACACGGGACCCGGGGTCCCCGCCTGGTCGGCGGAGTTCGACGCGTGGGGCCACGAGGCCCTCGCCGCGGGCGACCTGGACTCCCTGCTCGACTTCGAGGCCAGATCCCCCTCGGGCCGCCTCGCCCACCCCCGTACGGAACACTTCGCCCCGCTCTTCGTCACCCTCGGCGCGGCGGAGGCCTCCGGAGACCTCACCGCCCGCCGCGACGCGGTGGACGGCTTCTGGATGGGGCTCTCGAAGCGCTCCGTCCAGTTCGGTTAGCCCGTGCGGCCCGGGCCGGTGATGTCCTCGCCGATGGAGAATCCCTTGGCGGGTCCCTCGGGGATGGTGGCTGTGGCGCCGCAGGCCACCCGGTCCTCGTCGCCGTAGATGCCCTTGTCCGGGTCCGGCCCGGTCAGCACGGTCACGACGCCGCACTCGTCGTAGTCGTCGATCAGGACGTAGACGGGGATTGCGGCACGGGCGTAGGCCCGCCGCTTGCGGGTCCGGTCGCGCGTGATGTTGTCGCTGCCGGGGGAGACGACTTCGACGATCATCTGGACGGCCGCAGCCTTGATGCCGATCCCGTCTTCGGTGATGTGCTCCTCGGCGTCCTCCGGTGCGATGAACAGGTCCGGGATCCAGGCCTTGCGCCGGTGGATGACGTTCATGTCCTGGAAGGCGGCGAACTTGCTCCCCGCCAGGAAGACGACCAGCTTGTCCCGCAGGCGATTGGCGATCCGACCATGTGAGTAGCGACCCGTGGGTGACACCTCGATGAACCCCTCGACGATCTCGGCGTGGTAGCCCTCGGGGAGTTCCATGGCTTTCCATGCCTGCCACAGGACGTCGTCCAGGTCCGACGGGGGAGTCGCGACCTTCGGCATCACGGCCTCCAGCGTCTCGTGGGCGAGAGCGGTCATGTGCAGCACGTCCTCTGAGTGTGGGCGCCGCCGACCGGGCGGCACAAGCGACTCCCCGACGCTACGGAGACGGGGTCTCATGCCGCAGGCATATGCCGACGCCTCACCCGGAAGGGTGGTGGCCCAGGGTCTTCTCGTACCACCGCACGTCCCAGTAGCGGCCGAACTTCCAGCCCGCCTCCGTGAAGTCCCCGATCCGGCGGAAGCCGAAGCGTTCGTGGAGGCGGACCGAGGCCTCGTTGGGCAGGGCGATGCCCGCGAAGACGCGGTGCACGGGCTCCGTGGCGAGGGCCGCGAAGAGGGCCTCGTAGAGCAGGGTCCCGACGCCCCGGCCCACCGCGTGCGGGGCCAGGTAGACGCTGGCCTCCACCGAGGTGTCGTAGGCCGGCTTCGGGCGAAATGGGCTGCTTGTGGCGTATCCAGCGATTCGATCGTCCGCCCAGGCAACCAGAAGCCGGTGCGGGCCGTCTTCAGGGTGGGAGTGCAGCCATGGGCGGCGCTGTTCCGGGGTGAAGATGGCCGTGTCGAATGTGACGGCGGTCTCGCGGACGTAGTGGTTGTAGAGCTCCGTGAGATCTGCCAGGTCCGCCTCCGTTCCGGGTCTGACCTGCACCTCTTCGGGTTCCTGCGGCACCCTGCCCCCTCTCGTGGCGGGGCAGGATACTGCAAGATCTCGAAAAAGAGGGAGCGACGTGGGAATTCTGTCCCGATTCCAGTCGTTGTTTCCTTCGGAAGCGGGCACTCGGGAGAGTGTCCGGGGATGCACCACCCCGCCAGGGTGGCCGTCCGGCAGCCGCACCGCGACCGAACTCATCGCAAGGGAGCACGCATGGCAACCCGCGCCGTCGCCCGTCGTCAGTCCACGAGCAGCGCCCGCGCTGTGGGCGGGGAGATCGCAGACCGCGACCTGGTCGGCATGTACCTGGACGAGATCGCTCGCACCCCGCTGCTCGACGCCGCCAAGGAAGTGGAGCTCTCCCAGATCATCGAGGCGGGCGTGTACGCCCAGCAGATCCTCGACGGAGCCATAGAGCGCGAGGGCGCCACTCCGTCCCGCGAGGAGCTCGAGGCGCTGGCCGCCGAGGGCGAGCGCGCCAAGGAAGTCTTCATCCGCTCCAACCTGCGCCTCGTGGTGGCCGTCGCCCGCCGCTACCCGCGCAGCGGCCTGCCGCTCCTCGACCTGATCCAGGAGGGCAACGCCGGCCTGGTCCGCGCGGTCGAGAAGTTCGACTACGCCAAGGGCTTCAAGTTCTCCACGTACGCCACCTGGTGGATCCGCCAGGCCATCACCCGCTCCATCGCCGACCAGTCCCGCACCATCCGCCTCCCCGTCCACCTGGTCGAGGAGCTCGGCCGGATCCGCCGCATCCAGCGCGAGTTCAACCGCGAGCACGGCCGCGAGCCCGAGCACGCCGAGATCGCCGCCGAGCTGGACACGACGGAGAAGCGCGTCGGCGACGTACTGGACTGGGCGCGCGACCCGGTCAGCCTCAACATGTCCGTGGACGACGAGGGCGACACGCAGTTCGGCGACCTCCTCGAGGACACCTCCGCCATCTCGCCGGAGCAGTCCGTCCTCTCGCTGCTGCGCAGCGAGGAGCTGGAGGACCTGCTCGGGAAGCTCGACCAGCGCACCGCGTCGATCATCAAGATGCGGTACGGCATCGACGACGGCCGTGAGCGCACCCTGACCGAGGTCGGCAAGCAGCACGGCCTGACCCGCGAGCGGATCCGCCAGATCGAGAAGCACGCGCTGCTCGAACTGAAGCGGATGGCCCGCGACACCGGCTTCGACGCCGTGGCCTAGACCGGCGGCCGGGCCACCCCCGGCCAGGCAGGCCCCCAGACGAGCCCCGGCACCTATCCCCCCCAGGTGCCGGGGCTCCCCCCTTCCCGGGGGCATCCGACCCGGACTACCGCGGTCCCGCCGCGGCGGTCAGCCGCGCGGCCACCGCACGGGCGCTGTCCGCCAGGAATCCCGGCGCCTGCACGGTGAACGGCATCCCGGTCAGGGCCAGCCGCGCCGCCAGCCACTCCGGCGCGTCCCCGCTCTCGAAGCGGACCCGCGTCGTGTCGCCGCCGCCCTCGTCCGCGCCCTCGTCCACGCCCTCGCCCGCGACCGCCGATTCCCGCAGCCACCCCGGCAGCTCCTCCGCCCCCACCGCGAAGGTGACCTCGACCGCGTACGTCTCTCCGCCGCGCAGCCCCCTGCGCACGAACTCCTGCGCCCCCATCGGCAGGGCCCGCGGCGCGAACCGGGCCCCCGTCGCGAAGGCCTCGTCCACCCGGTCCACCCGGAAGGTCCGCCAGTCCTCGCGCTCCAGGTCGTAGGCGACCAGGTACCAGCGGCTCACCGCACTCACCAGCCGGTACGGCTCCACCAGCCGCCGCGACCGGGCGCCGTCCCTCGCCTGGTACGCGAACCGCAGCCGCTCCGGCCCCGCCACCGCCGAAGCGATCGTCGTCAGCGTCCCCGGGTCCACGCTCGGCCCGTCGCCCCGGGTCAGCGCGACCGTGGCCGACTGCAGCGCGCCCACCCGGTGCCGCAGCCGCGACGGAAGGACCTGCTCCAGCTTGGCCAGCGCCCGTACGGAGGCCTCCTCCAGCCCCTCGATCGCATGCCCGGCGCCCGCCCGCAGCCCCACCGCGATCGCCACCGCCTCCTCGTCGTCGAGGAGCAGCGGCGGCATCGCCGCCCCCGCCACCAGCCGGTATCCGCCCTCCGCCCCCAGCGTGGCCTCGACCGGATAGCCGAGCTCCCGCAGCCGCTCGATATCGCGCCGGATCGTGCGGGGGCTCACCCGCAGCCGCTCCGCGAGCTCGCTCCCGGGCCATTCGCGCGGGGTCTGGAGGAGGGACAGCAGGGAGAGCAGCCGTGCCGGGGTGTCGGTCATGCACCCAAGGTTGCCAGCGAAATAGGACACGGATTGACCTACTTCCCGTCTAGGTTTCTCTCCATGAGCACCGAGACGTCCCAGACATCGCCCGAAAGAGAGAACGGGCCCCTACGAGAAGAAGCCGGCTCGCCCGCCCACCGCCGCCGCTGGCTGGCGCTCGCCATCGTGATGACCGCGACCTTCATGGACCTGGTCGACGTCACGATCGTCAACATCGCGATACCCAGCATGCGCCAGCACCTCGGCGCGTCCACGAGTGCGATCCAGTGGATCACCGCCGGCTACGCCCTCGCCTTCGCCGCCGGCCTGATCACCGGAGGCCGTCTCGGTGACATCTACGGCCGCAAGCGCGTCTTCCTCATCGGCATCAGCGGTTTCACGGTCGCCTCGCTGCTCTGCGGCATCGCCGAGAATCCCTCGATGCTCGTCGCCTCCCGCCTCCTGCAGGGCGGCATGGCGGCCATGATGGTCCCGCAGGTGCTGGCGATCATCCACGTCAGCTTCCCGCCGCACGAGCGCGGCAAGGTCTTCGGCATGTTCGGTGCCGTCGTGGGCCTCGGCGCCGTCTCCGGCCCGCTGCTCGGCGCGCTGCTCACCGAGTGGAACCTGTTCGGACTCGAATGGCGCCCGATCTTCCTGATCAACCTGCCGGTCGGCATCGCGGCCGTGATCCTGGGCCGGATGTTCATCACCGAGTCCAAGGCCCCCAAGGCCCTGCGCCTGGACCTCGTCGGCGTGGTCCTCGCGACGCTCGCCCTGGTCCTGCTGATCTTCCCGCTCACCCAGGGCCGCGAGAACGACTGGCCGCTGTGGGGCTTCGCCTGCATGATCGCGTCGCCGTTCGTCTTCGCCGCGTTCATCGCCTACGAGAAGTACAAGGTCAAGAAGGACGGCTCGCCGCTCGTCGAGCTCTCCCTCTTCAAGGTCAAGAGCTTCTCCGGCGGTATCGCCGTCCAGCTCACCTTCGGCATCGCGACCGGCATCTTCTTCCTGGTCTGGACGCTGTACATGCAGATGGGCCTGGGCTGGGGGGCCCTGAAGTCCGGCCTCACCGGCATCCCCTTCTCCCTGGCCGTCTCGGGCGCCGCCGGCATCTCGGTCGGCAAGCTCGTGCCGCGCTTCGGTCGCAAGGTGCTCCAGGCCGGTGCGCTGATCATGGCCTCCGGCCTGCTCCTCTACATCTGGGAGTCCGAGCACTACGGCATGGGGATCGCCCCCTGGCAGATGGCCGCGCCGCTGGTCCTCATGGGCATCGGCATGGGCCTGATCGTGGCCCCGCTCAACGACACGACGCTGTCCGAGGTGCCGCGCGAGCACGCGGGCTCCGCCTCCGGCCTGATCAACACCACCGGCCAGATGGGCAACGCGCTGGGCCTCGCCCTGACCTCCGTCGTCTTCTTCGGGCTGATCGACGACGACCTCGTCCTCGGGACGCCGTACACCGAGGCCTTCCGCGGCGCGCTGTGGTGGGTCGCGGCCGTCCTGGTCCTGATCTTCGCGGTGATGTTCATGCTGCCGCGCAAGCCGGTCCCGATGGAGCAGCGCGAGGGCGGCTCCGAGCACCCGGCCACCGTCGCGGAGAAGGCCCTGGGGGACACCCCGGCGACGGCCTCCGAGGGCACCCCGGAGAAGGTCCCGGCCATCTGAGGTCCTCCGGCCCCATGTCACGGACATGCCCGCTTTTATCGGCGGGCATGTCCGTTTCTCTTTGTTTGCTCTCCGTTCGGGCGTACTGTAGGGGTCAACCCACACAGTCGGGCATCGAACGGACGTAAATCCACATGTACGCACCGGAGCGCCAGCAGGAGATCCTCCGCCTCGCCCGCGAGGCCGGCCGGGTCGACGTGCTCTCCCTCGCCGATCAGTTCCAGGTCACCGCCGAGACCGTACGCCGCGATCTGAAGGCCCTCGACCGGGCCGGCCTGGTCCGCCGCGTGCACGGCGGTGCCATACCGGCCGGCCGCCTCGACTTCGAACCGGACCTCACCGAGCGCGAGGCCACCGCCGCCGACGAGAAGGACCGCATCGCGGCCGCCGCCCTCGCCGAACTGCCCGACGGCGGCAGCATCGTCCTCGACGCCGGCAGTACGATCGCCCGCCTCGCGGCAGCCGTCCCCGTCGACATCGCGCTCACCGTGGTCACCCACGCGCTGCCCGTCGCCGCCCGGCTCGCCGACCACACCGGCATCGACCTCCACCTCGTCGGCGGCCGCGTCCGCCACCGCACCCGCGCCGCCGTCGACGCCTGGGCCCTGCGCGCGTACGCCGAGATCCGCGCCGACGTCCTCTTCCTCGCGACCAACGGATTCACCGCGGACGGCGGTCTCACCACCCCCGACCTCGCCGAGGCCGCGGTCAAGCGCGCCGCGATGGCCGCCGCCCGCCGCGTGGTCCTCCTGGCCGACTCGGCGAAGGCCGGACAGGAGCACTTCGCGTGCTTCGGCTCCTTCGCGGACGTCGACCTGCTCATCACGGACGCGGGGCTCGACCCCGCCCACAAGGCGGCGATCGAGGCCGCCGGTACGGAAGTCGTGCTCGTATGATCCTCACCGTCACCCCCAACCCCTCCCTGGACCGGACGTACGAGGTCCCCTCGCTGGAGCGCGGCGAGGTACTGCGCGCCACCGGCGACCGGGTCGACCCCGGGGGCAAGGGCGTCAACGTCTCGCGGGCGGCGGCCGCCGCGGGAGTCCGTACGACGGCGGTCCTCCCACTGGGCGGCGCCCCGGGCACCCTGCTCGCCGAACTCCTCGTGGCGCAGGGCGTGGACGTCACCGCCGTCACGATCGCCGGCGAGACCCGCGCCAACATCTCGCTCGCCGAACCGGACGGCACCCTCACCAAGATCAACGCGGCGGGCCCGGAGCTCACGCCGGCGGAGTCCGCCCTCCTCCTGGACACGGTCCGCACCTCCTCCGCCGCCGCCTCCTGGATCGCCTGCTGCGGCAGCCTCCCGCAGGGCCTGCGCCCCGAGTGGTACGCCGACCTCGTGGCCCGCGCCCACGAAGCGGGCGCCCGCATCGCCCTGGACACCTCGGGCCCGGCCCTGCTGGCGGCGCTGCCCGCCCGCCCCGACGTGATCAAACCGAACGCGCAGGAGCTCGCCGAAGCCGTCGGCCGGCCGCTGGCCACCCTCGGCGACGTCGTCAAGGCGGCCGAGGAGCTGCGCTCGCTGGGCGCGGGCGCGGTCCTGGCCTCCCTCGGCGCCGACGGCCAGCTGCTCGTCTGCGCGGAAGGCACCCACTACGGCACGGCGCCCGCCCCGGCGGTCCGCAGCAACGTCGGCGCGGGCGACGCCTCCCTGGCCGGCTTCCTGATCGCGGGAGGCACCGGGCCACGGGCTCTGGCCTCGGCCCTGGCCCACGGCGCGGCCGCGGTCCAGCTTCCCGGCAGCGCCATGCCGACCCCCTCGGACCTGCGCCCCGACACGGTCCGCATCACCCAGGACCTTCCCCTGGACCTCCCCCTGTCCGAACCCGCCACGGCCTGACGCGAGCGAAGGAGCCCGCGATGAGCGAGATGATCACCCCCGAACTGGTCGACCTCGAGCTGTCCGCAGCATCGAAGGAAGCGGCGGCGCGTGCGCTGGCCGTACGCATGGTGGACAGCGGCCGGGTCACGGACCTGGACGGGTTCCTGGCGGACGTCGCGGCGCGCGAGGCCCAGATGCCGACCGGCCTGGAGGGCGGCATAGGCATCCCGCACTGCCGCAGCGCCCACGTCACGGCCCCGACCCTCGCCTTCGGCCGCTCCCCGGCCGGTATCGATTTCGGCGCCCCGGACGGCCCGGCGGACCTGATCTTCCTGATCGCGGCCCCCGCCGGCGCGGACGACGCCCACCTGTCGATCCTGTCCTCCCTGGCCCGCCGCCTGATGCGGCCGGAGTTCGTCGCGGCCCTCCGCGGGGCGGCGACCCCGGAGGCAGCCGCGGCCCTGGTCGCGGGCGACGAGCCGGGCCCCGCCCCGACCCCCGCCCCCCAGAGGTCCGGGGCGGAGCCCGCGGCTCCGGGCAGCTGCGGTGCGGGGGAAACCCCCGCAGGGCGATCGCAACCGTTCCGCGTCGTTGCCGTCACCTCCTGCCCCACCGGGATCGCGCACACCTACATGGCCGCAGAGGCCCTCCAGAAGGCCGCCACCGAGGCGGGCATCGAGATCACCGTCGAGACGCAGGGCTCGGCGGGGTTCACCCGGCTCACCCCCGAGGCCATCGCGGCCTCCGACGCCGTCGTCCTCGCCCACGACGTCCCGATACGGGACCGGGCGCGCTTCGCGGGGAAGCCCACCGTCGACGCCGGCGTGAAGGCCGGCATCAACCGCCCCGCCGAACTCCTCGCCGAAGCCCGCGACAAGGCCGCCCGCGGCGAGGTCACCGCCCACGCCCCGACCCCCGTCGAACGCGCCGGGGAGCCGGCCGACGGCTACGGCGCCAAGCTCCGCACCTGGCTCATGTCCGGCGTCAGCTACATGGTCCCCTTCGTCGCTGCCGGCGGACTGCTCATCGCCCTCGCCTTCGCCATCGGCGGGTACGAGATCAACAACGCCCCCTCCGTGGCCGAGCACTTCGTCTGGACCGAGGCGGCAAGCTGGGCCGCGCTCCTGTTCCAGACCGGCGGCCTCGCCTTCGGCTTCCTCGTCCCCGTCCTGGCCGGATACATCGCCTACGGCATGGCCGACCGCCCCGGCCTCGTCCCCGGCTTCGTCGGCGGCGCGGTCGCCCTCACCATCGACGCCGGATTCCTCGGCGGCCTGATCGCCGGCCTCCTCGCGGGCGGCACCGTCCTGGCCGTACAGCGCCTGCGGATCCCCGCCGCGCTCCGCGGCATCATGCCGGTCGTCGTGCTGCCGCTGATCGGGTCGGCCGTCACCGCGTTCCTGATGTTCCTGGTCGTCGGCAAGCCCGTCGCCTCGCTCCAACAGGCCCTCACCGACTGGCTGTCCGGCCTCTCCGGCGCCAACGCGATCATCCTCGGGGTGATCCTCGGCCTGATGATGTGCTTCGACCTCGGCGGCCCGCTCAACAAGGTCGCGTACGCCTTCGCCATCGGCGGCATCGCCGCCCCCAACGAGGGCAGCCTGAAGGTCATGGCCGCCGTGATGGCCGCCGGAATGGTCCCGCCGCTCGCCATGGCGCTGGCCACCACCGTCCGCGGCCGGCTCTTCTCCAAGACCGAGCGGGAGAACGGCAAGGCCGCCTGGTTCCTCGGCGCCTCCTTCATCAGCGAGGGCGCCATCCCGTTCGCCGCGGCCGACCCGCTGCGCGTCATCCCCGCCGCGATGGCGGGCGGCGCGGTCACCGGCGGCCTGTCCATGCTCTTCGAGTGCACCCTGCGGGCCCCGCACGGCGGCATCTTCGTGATCCCGCTGATCGGCAACCCGCTGCTCTACCTGGTCGCCATCGCCGCCGGCACCGCAACCACCGCCGGCCTGGTCGTCCTCCTCAAGGGCATGCGACGCCCGGCCGAGCCCGAGCAGCCCCAGGCACCCGAGCCGGCCGGCGCGCACGAGGTCACGGCCGCGGCCTGAGCCTCAACGGACCCGGGGGGGGGGGGGGGGGGGGGGGGGGGGGGGGGGCCTCCTCTCCCCCCCCCCCCCCCCCCCCCCCCCCCCCCCCCCGCGGCCGCCTCGCTCTCGTACACCTCGCACATGTGCCGCCCGTCCGGCGTCGCCGTGTGCTCGACCTCCCACAGGCTCACCTCCTCCCCGTCCAGCAGGACGAAGGCGTGCTCGTACAGGCTGAAGCCGGCCTCCCGGCCGGCCGTGCCGTGGCGCCCGCCGAAGGACTGCGTGATCTGGTGCGCGCACGCCGACCGCAGCCGCGCCGCCACCCCCTCGCCGGGCCGGTCCGCGTTCTCCGCGCGGCGCAGCACCCGCCGGGCGTGGTCGGCGGACTGCCCCACCGTGTACTCCCGGTGGGGCCGCGTCGACGCCGAGGCCGCGAACAGCGCGGTCAGGACCGCCACGTCGTCATCGGGCTCCTCGTCAACCGGCAGGAGCATCGGGTCCAGGGCCGCCTCGGAGGGGGCTTCGCCGAACAGCCGGGCCACCGCCAGGCAGGTCTCGGCCTTGCTCGCGAACAGCTCGTGCCGGATCGTCCGGTCGCCCTCCTGCCGGTACACCAGCTCCCACAGCGACACCGAACCGCCGTCGGGCAGCAGGTAGGTGTGCTGGTGGATCTCCCGCCAGACGCCCGCCGCCGGGCTGTGGTGGGTGGTGTAGAGCGAAGAGCTGTGGGCGAGCGCCGTGCCGAGGCGCTCGACCAGCCGGTCGGGCAGGTCGAAGGAGTTCAGGGCGCGGCCGAGGAGCCGGCCGAGGTGTGCCTCGGTTGTCTCGTACGGATCGCTCACGGTGGGTCTCCAGGCCGTCGCAGCTTGTCACTTCGCGGAAGCTCAACGTAACCCCTGGCTCTGACATCACGTCCGGGGTTCGGTAAAACGTCCGGGAAGCATCGGGGGTTCCCGCCACACCTTCAGGTCAACTTGCGTACGGATGGGCCCGGTTAGGCCCGCTCTGTGGCGAAGCGCGGGACTATGGGCCGCATGGCAACGAATACAGTGGGCGTCCCCCGCCAGCAGGGGCAGCCCCGCACTCGACCCGAGAGCGAACAGGACGCCGCGCCGAGAGGCCCGGCCTGGCTGCTGGTCCTCACGGGGGCGGCCGGGTTGCTGGCCTCCTGGGTCATCACCCTGGACAAGTTCCTCCTGCTGGAGGACCCCGGCTTCAAGCCCGCCTGCAGCCTCAACCCCGTGGTCTCCTGCGGCAGCGTGATGAAGAGCGACCAGGCGGCGGTCTTCGGCTTCCCCAACCCGATGCTGGGGCTGGTCGCCTACGCCGTCGTGGTGTGCGTGGGCGCGGGCCTGCTGGCCGGGGCGCGCCACCGCGGCTGGTTCTGGCTGGGTCTGCACGCCGGCACCCTCTTCGGTGTCGGCTTCTGCTCCTGGCTGATGGTCCAGTCGCTGTACGAGATCAACGCGCTGTGCCTGTGGTGCTGTCTGGCCTGGGTGGCGACCCTGCTCATGTTCTGGGCCGTCACCGCGCACAACTTCCGTACGGGGATCCTTCCTTCGCCCGCCCCGGTGCGCGGCTTCTTCGCCGAGTTCGGCTGGGCCCCGCCCGCCCTGCACACCGGGGTGATCGGCATGCTCGTCCTCACCCGGTGGTGGGACTTCTGGACCGGCTGACGCCGGCGTCACGACACACGCGAGAGGGCCCCGGCAGCTGGCGGCTGCCGGGGCCCTCGTTGCTTCGCTCCACGGGCACCGGGCCCGGAGATCAGCTGCCGGAGGAGACGTTGCCCGAGAGGATCGGGATGTTGTCCAGGATGTGCGAGAGGGACTCGTCGCCCTTGGCCTGGGTGGAGTTCTCGGTGCACTGCTGGTTCATCGGGTTGGACAGGACGTTGATGTCCTGGACACCGATGTTGGCGATGAGCGCGAACAGCGACTGGGCGTTGACCTTGGCCGGCAGGCCGATGCAGGGCTTGTTCAGGGTGCCCTGGACCAGGCCGAGCTGCGGGCTCTGGTCGCCGTGGGTCTTCTGGTTGCCGTAGACCTGCGCGGAGCCGTTGCCGTTGACGGTGTTGACGCCGTTGTCGTTGCCGATGGCCATGGCCGGGGCCGCGGCAGCAGCGCCGGCGCCGACCGCGGCGGCGGTGACGGCGGCGGCGGTCATGATCTTCTTGAACATCTTGATCCTTCTGTCGCACGAGTGCCCGCTAATGGAGCGCCCTGGTCAACTGCCCTGCCCGGGGCTTGGTTCCGCTGCTTCACTCAAACGGCCCGTGTGGCGGCAGGTTTTCCCCGGGCCGGGTGAGAGGCCCCCGGACGCCTGCGCGAAGCCCGTACGAAGCGCGCAGTCGGCGCGCCTCCGGTTGCGGTCCGTGGAAGGTGTTCGCACGGTGGGTGAGGAAGCGGATCGCTCAGGTCCGTATCCGCGCGACCACAGAAGGAACTTCCATGCACCCCACGAAGCCGTCCCGTACCCGCCGCGCCCGTCTCCTCGTCCCGTCGGCCCTCGCCGTCGTCATACTGACCGGCGCGGCGGCCCCCGCGGGCGCCGTGGAAGGTGACCGCGAAGCCGTCCGGCAGCAACTCGAAACGACTGGGCAGCGTGCGGCTGCCGGTCCGATCGACGACCTCGTCAACGGGCTCCTGGAGACCATCAAGGGCCTCCTGCCGCCGGGCGTCACCCTGCCGGACATCAAGATCCCGGAGATCAAGCTCCCCGAGATCAAGCTGCCGGAGATCCCGGGCATCGAGCTCCCGCAGATTCCGGGTGTGGAACTCCCGCAGCTGCCGCCGCTCACTCCGCCGACGCTGCCGGACCCGGCGGCTCCGGTGGAGCTCGTCCCGGAGCTCCCCGAGGTCGAGATCCCGGAGATCCCGGAGATCCCGGAGATCCCGGACCTTCCGTAACGTCCGGAGCCGTTCGTGGTTACGACTATTGAGCTGAACAGGTCTGATCGCGGATGGAACCGTGTCGTCGGGGAAGGTGGACCGTTTCGCTCGATGTGAGCCCCGGATCGGGGCAGAACATCGAACAGAAGGTGCACTTCCCATGAACTCTGCCAAGAAGGCCGCCCTGGTCCTGGCCACCGCCGGTCTCGCTGCGGCTGGTGCCGCCGGCTCCGCCGTCGCCGACTCGTCGGCCGAGGGCGCGGCCGTGGGTTCCCCCGGTGTCCTCTCGGGCAACCTGGTCCAGGTCCCGGTCCACATCCCGGTCAACGTCTGCGGCAACACCGTGAACATCATCGCGCTGCTGAACCCCGCGTTCGGCAACGTCTGCGTCAACGACTGACGCCGTTCGCAGAACGACTGTGGGCGCCCCCGGCCTCGCCGGTGGCGCCCACAGTCACGTACGGACCGCCTCAGTGGGCGCCGCCGTTCAGCTGTACTCCGCCGAGCAGCTCGGGGGACGCCTGGGTCAGGCCGTTCGCGAGGCCGAGCACCGTGCCGGGCACGTTGTTGCGGAACTCGTTGACCCGCTGGACGGTGCCCAGGACGGTGTTCACGTGCTCGCCCTGTTCGGCCAGGCCGGCGCCGACGATCTGCGGGAGCTGCTCGGAGACCGGGTTCACGGCCTCCGTCACCGTCGTGGCCCCGCTCGTCAGGCTCATGGGCACCGCGGACGGGGCATCGGCCGCGAAGGCGGGGGCGGCGGCGCCGAGGGCGGCTACGGAGCCGGCGACGACAGCGGCGACCTTCGTGAGCTTCATTATCGAAATCCTCTTCTTTTCGTGGGGCCGGACGGGTCAGCGGCGACCGTCGCGCCGCATTCGCCCTGCGTAACGATTCCCCGCCGATCCGGAAACGCGGATCGCGGGTACATGACAGCGGCCGGAGAATCCGACAAAGGATTCTCCGGCCGATATTTCTTCTGATTACCGGTATTGCCGTCAGGCGATACGGGACCGCCGGTACAGAATGGCGCCGCCGAGGATCAGGGCCGAGGCGAGGACCGCCGCGGCCGCGGGCTGGCCCGCGCCGGTCTCGGCCAGCATGGGCGCGGTCACCTGCGCCGGAGCGGGGGCCGGTGCGGGTGCGGGAGCCGGGGCGGGAGCGGCTGCCGGGGGCAGGTGGACGGGAGTGTCACCGGCGGGGGCGGCCGGGGGCTGATCGCCGGGCCGGACCGCCTCCGGCGCGGGCTGCTCCACGGGCCGGCTGCCGCGCGGCGGCCCGGGCGCGGGAGCCTCTTCGCCGACGGGGGCGGGCGCGGGAAGCGGTACGGGCGCCTCCTCGACCGGGGCGGGAAGCGGCGCGGGAGCCTCTTCCTCCACCGGGGCGGGGAGCGGCGCCGGAGCCTCCTCGACGGGGGCCGGGAGCGGCGCCGGAGCCTCCGGGACGGGCTCGGGCCCGGGGGCGGGAGCGGGCAGGGGCTTCGGGGCCTCGTCGACCGGCGCGGGCGCCTCGGGGCTCGGGGCGGGCGCCTCCTCGACCGGGGCCGGAGCGGGCAGCGGGACCGGGTGCTCCGCGACGGGCTCGGGCATCGGGTGGGGCCGCTCGGGCGCCGGAGGTGCCTGGTGCACCGGCGGGGGCGGAGCGGATTCGGGGTGGTCGTCGCACTCCTCCTCGCCCTCCTGCTCGCCCGGTCCGCCGTAGCCGCCTTCGTGGCGCGGCTCCTCCTGGCGCGGCTTCGCGTGCCGGGGCCCCGCGTGGCGGGGCTCGTCGTCCCGGGGCTGCTCGTAGCGCGGCGACTCCTGGCGCTGCTCCGGAACCGCGTGCCGCGGTCCCCGGGGCTCCTCGCGCTCCTCGAGGTAGCGCTCGAAGGCCTGGGCGTTCTCGGGGCTGAGGTAGCGCCCGTAGTCGTAGCCGTCGTGCGTGTGCGAGCCGGTCGTGGTGACGCAGGTGTTCCCCATCGAGGGGTTGAGCGCCGCACCCCCGTCCACGCTGTTGCCGCACACGTTGGGTGCGAAGGTGACCGGTACCGAGACGCTGTTGCCGGCCAGCACACCCGGAGAGTGCGAGGCCTCGGCCGTCGCTCCCGGATGCGCGTAGGCCGCGCCGGTCGCGATCGACAGCAGACTCGACGCCGCCGCCGCCGTGAGCATCCCCTTGCCCAGTACCTGTCGGCTCAGTACCTGTCGCATGGGTCCTTCCCTGTCTCCGGCGCTGGCGCCGGTGCTGAATCGAAGGTGGCCTCGGAGTGCACCGCCGTGCACTCCGAGGCCACCCCGAGGAGGTTTGCCCGTGTGGGCACAAGCGCTTCGTCAGGCGTTGACGCAGACGTTGCCGAACGCGGGGTTCAGCAGCGCGATGATGTTCACGGTGTTGCCGCAGACGTTGACCGGGATGTGCACCGGGACCTGGACCAGGTTCCCGGAGGCGACGCCGGGGGAGTCCTTGGCCACGCCCACGGCGTCGGCGTCGGCCATGGCGGGGGAGGCGGCACCGGCGGCCATCAGAGCGCCGGCGGCCAGCACCACTGCCTTCTTGTACTTCATTTGATTTCGATCCTTCCCGCAGGGGCGTATCCACCTGCAGAAATAACAACGAGTGGTCCGGACAAAAGAAACCGCAGATTTTCGGCGGCGTTCCGGAAATCAGCCCCGGTGCTCCGGGGAATTCGGGAAGCCTGGCGAATAACTGCCCTCATTCGCGTATTCACGCGGCGAGGCCGCCGCGACCCGAAGGTGCGACGGCCTCGCTGGACGTTCCTCGGTCAGCTGCCGGAGGAGACGTTGCCGGAGAGGACCGGGATGTTGTCGAGGATGTGCGAGAGCGGCTCGTCGCCCTTGGCCTGGGTGGAGTTCTCGGTGCACTGCTGGTTCATCGGGTTGGACAGGATCGGGATGTCCTGGACGCCGACGTTCACCAGGGCCAGCACGGACTGCACGTTGGCCTTGGCGGGCAGGGCGATGCAGGGCTTGTTGAAGGAGCCCTGGATCAGCGCCATCTGCGGGCTCATGTTGCCGTAGGTGGCCTGGTTGCCGTAGATCTGCGAAGCGCCGTTGCCGTTCACGGTGTTGATGCCGTTGTCGTTCCCGATGGCCATCGCCTGCGGCGCCATGGCGGCGCCCATGCCCACGACCGAGGCCGCAACCGCTGCCGTGGCCATCATCTTCTTGATCATTGTCGTCCCTTTTTTGCAGGATTGCCCGGTACTGGAGCACCTGGGACAACGGCCCGGCCCCCGCCGGGGTTGCGTGGCTTCACCCGGATGCCGCCGTTTCGGACCGCGCGGTTGACGTTCAGGCGTTCCCGGTTCCCGCCTTTTCGGTTCGAACAATGGTGCAAGAGATAACGACCCGCCCGCTTCGAGGGTGTGTGTCATCGCCCAAAAGGCCGTACGTGCGAGTCCGACGTGATTTCCAGCCCGATTTCTGACAAAGTTCACTCCTGTTTTGTCCCCTTGATCGAAAATGGAGACGGGGTCATGGGTTCCTCCCGCAGAATCCTCGGCACGCTCGCTCTGCTGTCCGGCCTCACACTTTCCGCGTACGTTCCCGCTGCGCAGGCGGCCCCCGCTCCACACGCCCCCGCTCCCCGGGAGATGCCCCGGGTTCCGTTCACCCAGCGTTACCAGGCCGTCCAGCACGGCGGTCTGGTGCGGGCCTCCAACTCCGGCATCAGCTGCCGTCGGGAGGAGGCCCCGCGGGCCGAGCCCTGTGCCGAGGTCAAGAGGGGCGCGGCGGGGGTCAACGGCGACTTCGAGATGTTCTACAGCGAGGTCGACAAGGACCCGGACACCTACAACTCGACCCGGGCCGAGCTCAAGGTCCCGCAGGGCGCGAAGGTCTCGTACGCCCGTCTGTACTGGGGCGGGAACCTGCGGGTGGGCGAGCAGAAGCCGCCGGAGGACAACGGCCGGGTGCTGGTCGCCGAGCCGGGCGGCGCGTACAAGGAGGTCCTGGCCGACACGGTGATGGGCCACCGCACGGACGCGGGCAGCGACGCCTACCAGGCTTCGGCCGACGTGACCCCGCTCGTGCGCAAGGGCGGCGCCGGGATGTGGACGGTGGCGCAGCTCAACATCGCCATGGGCCACTCCGAGGCGGGGGCCTGGGGCGGCTGGACCCTGGTCGTCGCGTACGAGCACCCGCAGGAGCCGGTGCGCCGGATCTCGTTGTGGGACGGGTTCGAGTCGCTCGCCGCCCGCCCGGGCACCGGCGACGGGCTCATCGAGGTGGACGGTCTGGACGTGCCGGCCGGGGCCTCCGGGCGGGTCGGGGTGGTCGCGTACGACGGGGACCGGGGCACCCTGGAGGACTCACTCACCGTGACGGCCGACAGCGGCCGCCGGGTGAGTCTCAGCGATCCAGAAAATCCTTTTAATGATGTGATGAATTCCACGATCACGGAATTCGGACAACAAGCGTTCGTGCGACAGCCCGATTATGTGAACAATCTCGGCTATGACGCGGACGTGTTCGACCTGAGTCCCGCCCTGTCCGGTGGTGCCCGCAGTCTGAGCTTCAGGTTCACGGGCGAAAGTCAGGGTCATTTCCTCGGTGTGCTCTTCGTTCAGACAGACGCGCGCCGCTGAACGCAGGAGACCACTCCACGTGCCCACACAGCCATGGGCGGAACTGCCCACGACCGTCCTCCACCTCTCTCAGCCCGTAGACGGCGGCGTCGCCCGGGTCGTCACCGACCTCGTGCGCGCCCAGACCGCCGCGGGCCTGCGCGCCGTCGTCGGCTGCCCGAGCGGCGGAACGCTCGCCGGAGCCGCCCGGGACGCCGGCGCCGAAGTGCTCACCTGGCGCGCCGGGCGGGCCCCCGGACGCGGGCTGCCCGCCGAAGTGCTCGGCGTCCGGCGGCTGCTGCGCCGCGTCCGGCCCGATCTCCTGCACGCCCACAGCGCCAAGGCCGGGCTGGCCGGGCGGCTCGCCGCGCGCGGCGCCGTCCCCACCGTCTTCCAGCCGCACGCCTGGTCCTTCGACGCCGTCGGCGGGGCCACCGGCGCCCTCGCGCTGCGCTGGGAGAGGTACGGGGCCCGGTGGGCCGACCGGGTGCTCTGCGTCAGCGAGGCCGAGCGCCGCGCGGGCGAGGCCGAGGGCATCGCCGCCCACTGGTCGGTGATCCGCAACGGCGTGGACCTCGACCACTTCCGGCCCGGCGACCCCGACCCCGGCCAGGACAAGGCCCGCGCCCGCGCCGCGCTGCCGCTGCCATCCGCCTTCCGGAGCAGCCTGGCCGACGGGGGACCGCTCGCCGTCTGCGTGGGCCGGCTCTGCCCTCAGAAAGGACAGGACATCCTGCTGCGGGCCTGGCCGGAGCTGCTGGGAACCGTCCCCGGCGCCCGCCTCGCCCTGGTCGGCGACGGCCCCGACACCGAACGGCTGCGCCGCACCGCCCCCTCCGGGGTGCTCTTCGCGGGCGCCGCCCCGGACATCCGACCGTGGCTTCGGGCCGCCGATCTCGTTGTACTGCCGTCGCGGTGGGAAGGCATGGCGCTCGCCCCGCTCGAAGCCATGGCCTGCGGCCGACCGGTCCTGGTCTCCGACGTCAGCGGGGCCCGGGAGAGCCTGCCGCCCGGCCAGGGACGGCTCTGCCTGGTGCCACCGGAGGACCCGACGGCACTGGCCAAGGCCCTGGGACGGCTGCTCGCCGAACCGCGGCTGCTCGCCGAACTCGGAGAGCAGGCCCGGCAGCACGCCCGGACCGACTTCGACGTGCGGCGGACCACGGACGCGGTCACCGGCCTGTACCACGAACTGCTGGGCAGGCCCCGGCCCTTGAACCAGGAGCGCATCAGCCGATGACGATGGAAAGCGCACCCGCCCGGCACACCGGGCAGGGCGGCACGGGGCCCGCCGGCAGTGCCGGCACCACTGCCGTACGCCGTGCCGCGACCGCCATCCACCCTCCGCGCGGACCCAGGGCCGGCCAGGCCCGGACCACCGTGCGCCCGCAGCGGGTCCGCCGCCGCGACGGGGTGCTCCCGCTGCTCACCGCCGACGCGCTGGCCGCCGTACTGACCGCGACGGCCCTGCCCGGAACCTCCCTGCCCGGAGCGGGCCTGCCGGCGACGGCGGCCGCGCCGATCGCCGTCCTGCTCGCCGCGCTGCACGCGCAGGCCGGGCTCTACCGGCCGCAGCTCGCCCCCTCGGCGCTGCGCGAACTGCCCACGCTGGCCGGGCGGTCCGCCGTTCTGTGGTGCGGCGCCGCCACGGTCGTCGCCGCCGTCGAGCCCGCCCGCGCCCTGGGCTGGAGCGCGCTGCTCACGGCCGTGTGCCTCCAGGCCGTACTGGCGTGCGCGGGACGCGGATTCGTCAACCGGCTGCGCCGTCGCACCCGCGTGCGCCGGCCCGCCTCCGCCCTCGTCGTCGGACCCGGCGGCGGAGCGGCCGCGGTGGCCGCCGCCCTGCACGGCCGCCCCGAGTACGGACTGCGCCCGGTCGGGCTCGCCGACACCGCGTCGCCCGCCGAGGGCGACACCGGCCCGCTGCCCGTGCTCACCACCCACGAGGACATCCGGCGCGCGGTCATCCAGAACTCCGTGCGGCACGCCGTCTTCACCCGCCCGCCCGAAGCCGACGAGCGCACCGCCTCCCTGGTCCGGCTCTTCCACGACCACGGCTGCCGGCTCTGGCTCGCCGACCCAGCCGGTACGGCCAAGGTCACCGGGATGCGGGTGGCGCACCCCGCCGACCAGCTGTGGGGGTACGCCGTACAGCCCCTGCTGCCCCGGCCCGCGCGGCCGCTGGAGCGCTGGGTCAAGCGGGGCCTCGACGCCGCCCTGGCACTGGTCGCGCTGGTCGCCGCCGCGCCCGTGATGGCCGCCTGCGCGCTGGCCGTACGGCTCTGCGACGGGCCCGGGGTGATCTTCCGGCAGGAGCGGGTCGGTCTGTACGGGCGCCCCTTCACCCTGCTGAAGTTCCGTACGCTGCGCGCCGACGAGCACGAGTCCGCCACCCGCTGGACCGTCGCGGGCGACCGGCGGATGAGCCCGGTCGGCTCCTTCCTGCGCAAGTCCTCGCTGGACGAGCTGCCGCAGCTGTGGAACGTGGTACGGGGTGACATGAGCCTGGTCGGCCCGCGCCCCGAACGGCCGTTCTTCGTCGCCAAGTTCTCCACCGTCCACCCCGGCTACGAGGCCCGGCACCGGATGCCCGTCGGGATCACCGGCCTGGCCCAGATCAACGGCCTGCGCGGGGACACCTCCATCGAGGACCGGGCCCGGTTCGACAACCACTACATCGACACCTGGTCGCTGTGGCAGGACCTGTGGATCCTGGCCCGCACCGCGGCCTCCTTCTTCCGCTTCCGGCTGGGGGGCAGCTGATGAGCCTCGCGGTATCCCTGAACCGTGCCGGGCCCGGTGTGCCGGAGCTGCTGCGGCGGCACTGGCCGCTGCTGCCGCTCGCCGCGACCGTGCTCTTCCTGCTCGCCCCGCTCCCGGCGGGGGACGCGACGGCCTCCGGCAAGGTCGGCCCGGCCGACGCGGCCTCGCTGCTGCTGGTCTTCGTGTGCGCGGTGCAGGCGCTGCGCGGGCGGGTGCGGGGGCTGACCCCGCTGGGTGCGCTCGTCCTCGGGATGCCTGCCGTGGGGCTCGCGGTCGCGACGGTGACCGCGGGGGATCCGTACGCCGCCCTGCCGGGCTTCGTCCGCTACCTCCAGGTCTTCGTGCTGGTCCCGGCGGCCGTGGTGCTGCTGGTACGCGACGCCGGGGAGTTCCGGATCGCCGCCGGGTGCTTCGTGGTCCTGGCGCTGGTGCAGGGGGCGGTGGGGGTCGTGCAGTACGCGACCCACACCGGGGCCTCGTACCAGGGCGAGGACATCCGGGCCGTCGGCACCTTCGGCCCCGGTGACGTCATGGGCATGGCCACGGTGGTCGCGTACGGGCTGGTCGTGGCGACGGCCGCCGCGCTCGCGCCGGGGCTGCCGCGGCGGGCCCGGCGGATCGCCGCGGGCTGCGCGCTGGTGCTGATCCTCCCCCTGGTGCTGTCCTTCAGCCGGGGCGCGTGGATCGCCACGCTGGGCGCGGCGGTGCTGGTGATGCTGCTGGCCGGGATCCGGCGGGCGCTGAAGGTGCTGCTCGCGCTGACCGCCGCCGGGGTCGTCCTGGTGGGCGGGCTCGGGGTCGGCTCCGAGATGGTCGCGGAGCGGCTGACCTCCATCACGCAGGTCTCCAGCGCGCCCGACCAGTCGGTGACCGACCGCTACACGATGTGGGCCGCGGCCGAGTCGATGTGGCGGGAGCGGCCGGCGGTGGGGGTGGGGCTGAAGGGCTTCCCGGCCCACCGCGACGGGCATTCCTCGCTGGGGCTGTCCTCGGGCAGTGACACCGCGGGCGCGGGACAGGCGTACGTCCGCCAGCCGCTGCTCTCCCCGCACAACATGTACCTGCTCATCCTGAGCGAGCAGGGGCTGATCGGGCTGACCGCACTGGCGGGCGGCTGGGCGGCGCTGCTGGTGGCCGGGGCACGGCGGCTCGCCTCCGGCGCCGGCGGCGCGGGCCGGATCCGGGACTGCGGGCTGATCGCGACCGGCCTGTTCGTGTGGCAGCTGACCGACTTCCTGTACGCGGACATCGGCGGCCCGTCCACCGTCCTGACCGGAGTGATCATCGGGCTCGCCGCCTGGTGGGCCCTTCCCTCCCCGGGGGACACGTCCCCCGGCGGGGGTGCGCGGGGCCCGGTCCCCGAGGGTTCGAGCGGCCGGTGACCGATACGACGCCTTGGCGGCCCGCATCCGGCCCTCCGGCCGGGGCGGGCCCCACCCGTGTCCCCGACGGCCCCGACACGGCCGCGCCGGCACCGGCCCCCGCCGCGCCCGCCTCACCCGGCCCGAGCGGTGTGGCCAGGGACCGCGGATTCGTCGCCGGGGCGGTGCCCGGCGCCGCCGGGCGGCGGGTCCGGGTGGCGGCCTGCGCCGACGGTGGCCCGGGGCGCGGCGGAGCGCCCGCCGCCCGTGGCGGGAACGGACCGGCGCCACTCGGGCGGTTCCTGGCCAAGGCCGCCGCCGTCACCGCCGGGCTGACCGCCGCCGGGGCGGTGTTCGGGCTGGTGCGCGACCAGACCATCGCGCACCTCTTCGGGGCCGGGCACGACAGCGACGCCTTCCTGATCGCTTGGACCGTCCCCGAGATGGCCTCGACGCTCCTCATCGAGGACGCCATGGCCCTGCTGATGGTGCCCGCCTTCAGCCACGCCCTGGCCCGGCGGGCGGCCGGCCGGGCCGGGCTCACCCGCAAGGAGGCCCGCGCGCAGGACCCCGTACGGCTGCTCGTGGCTGCGACCCTGCCGCGGCTGGCCGTGTTCCTGGCCGCGGTGGCCTCCGTGCTCGTCGTGGCCGCGCCCCTGGTCGTCGCCCTGCTCGCGCCCGGCCTGCCCGACCCCGAACTCGCCGTACAGTGCACCCGGCTGACGGCCCTGACCGTCGTCTCCTTCGGCATCGCCGGATACTTCAGCGCGGCCCTGCGCGCGCACCGGTCCTTCCTGCCGCCCGCCGCGATCTACGTCTCGTACAACGTCGGCATCATCGGCACCATGCTCGCGCTGCACGCCGTGTGGGGGGTGCGGGCGGCGGCCGCCGGGGTCGCGGCCGGCGGGCTGCTGATGGTCCTCGTCCAACTGCCCGCCTTCATCCGGAACGTGGGCTTCGGCCCGTCCTGGATCAAGGGCGCCCCCCGCTGCCAGCGCGACCGCGACCGCCCCACCCTCATCGCCTTCGGCGTCATCGCCCCGGTGATCTTCTTCGCCGTGTTCCGGCAGTCGCAGGTGCTCGTCGAGCGGTTCCTCGCCGCATCCCTCCCGCCGGGGGCGATCTCGCACCTCAACTACGCGCAGAAGGTCGCGCAGATGCCGATGGTGCTCTCCCTGATGATCTGCACCGTCACCTTCCCCGTCGTCGCCCAGGCCATGGCCGGCGGGGAGCGGGAGAAGGCCCGGCGGCGCGTCGAGCAGGACCTGGCGCTGGCCTGCCTCGCCGTCCTGATGGGCACCGCCCTCGTCATCGGCTACGCGCCCCAGATCATCCAGGTGCTCTTCGAGCGCGGCGCCTTCACCCACCAGGACACCCTCGCCACCGCCTCCGTCATGAGGGTCTACGGATTCGGACTCCTCGGCCACTGCCTCGTCGGAGCACTGTCCCGGCCCTTCTTCTCGACCGCCCGGCCCACCTGGTTCCCGGCGCTCGCGATGGGCGCCGGACTGCTCGTCAACATCGTGGCCGGAGCCCTCGCCGTCGGCTGGTGGGGCACCTACGGCATCGCCGCCGCCAACGCGGCCGGCATCACCACTACCGCCATCCTGCTGCTCACCGGCCTCGGCTCCCGGATCATCCCCATCCAGGTCCGCCACGTCGCCGCCAGCATCGGGCGGCTCGCGGTGTCCGCGGCCGCCGCCTGTGCCACCGGCTGGATCGCCGGGCCGATGATCCCCGACCCGATGCTCAGCGCCGCCCTCGGCTGCCTGCTGGTCCCGGCCATGTTCGGAGCCACCGGTACCGCCATACGGGCCCTCGAAGTCACCGCCCTCCCCGGTCAGATCGACCGGTTCACCTCCCAGTTCACGCAGAGGTTCCGCAATGTCCGCTGACACCGACACGGCGCCCGCCGCCGTGGTGGTCCCCGCCCGCCGGACCGCATCGCCGTGGGTCCTGATGTACCACTCGGTCGCCGAGTTCACCGACCCCGCGGAGGACCCGTACGGGATCACCGTCACCCCCCGCTCCCTGGAGGCCCAGCTGCTGTGGCTTCGCTCCCGCGGCCTGCGCGGGGTGTCGGTCGGCGAGCTGCTCCGGGCGCGGGCGGCCGGACGCGGGGCCGGGCTGGTCGGGCTGACCTTCGACGACGGCTACACCGACTTCCTGACCCACGCGCTCCCGCTGCTGCACCGCTACGACTGCACCGCCACCCTCTTCGTCCTGCCCGGGCGGCTCGGCGTGGACAACGTGTGGGACCCGCTCGGGCCGCGCAAGTCCCTGCTCACCGCCGAGGGCATCCGCGAAGTCGCCGGCGCCGGGCAGGAGATCGGCTCCCACGGGCTGCTCCACCAGGACCTCACCGCGGCCGCCGACGACGTGCTCCAGCAGGAGCTGCGGGGCAGCCGCGACCTGCTGCGCGAACTGACCGGAACCCTGCCCGACGGGTTCTGCTACCCGTACGGACACCTCGACGCCCGGGTCGTCGCCGCCACCCGCGCCGCCGGGTACGGGTACGCCTGCGCCATCGACCCCGGACGGCTCGAAGGCCCGCACGCCCTGCCGCGCACGCACATCAGCCAGGCCGACGGCGCCGCGCGGCTGCGGATCAAGCAGGTCCGCCACCAGGTGCGGGAGCTGCGGCGGGTGGTCCTGCCGTGAAGGCCCTGCACATCATCACCGGACTCGGGGTCGGCGGCGCCGAGCAGCAGCTGCGGCTGCTGCTGCGGCACATGCCGATGCGCTGCGACGTCCTGACGCTGACCAACCCCGGCCCGGTGGCCGAGGGGCTGCGCGCCGACGGGGTACGGGTGGTGCACCTCGGGATGCGGGGCAACCGGGACCTGGGAGCGCTGCCGAGGCTGGTCAGGTTCATCCGGCGCGGCCGGTACGACCTCGTGCACACCCATCTGTACCGGGCCTGCGTGTACGGGCGCCTCGCCGCCCGGATCGCGGGCGCCGGGGCGGCCGTGGCCACCGAACACTCCCTCGGCGAGGCGGAGATCGAGGGCAGGCCGCTGTCCGGCGGGGTGCGCGCCCTGTACCTGGCCAGCGAGCGGCTGGGGGCCGCCACCGTGGCCGTCTCGGACACCGTGGCCGCCCGGCTGGAGGGCTGGGGGGTGCCGGCCGCACGGGTGCACGTCGTACCGAACGGAATCGAGTCCGTCCGCTTCCGCTTCGACGAGGGCGTACGGCGCTCCACCCGGGCCCGGACCGGGCTGCCGGAGCGCGCCTTCGTCGTCGGCGGGGTCGGCCGGCTGGTGCCGGGCAAACGGTTCGACGTCCTGGTGCGGGCCGTGGCCGCGCTGCCCGGGGCGCACCTGCTGCTGGCCGGGGACGGGCCCGAGCGCGCGGCGCTGCGGCTGCTCGCCGCCGAGCTGGGCGCGCAGAGCCGGATCCACCTGCTGGGGGAGCGGGACCCGCTGGGCGACAGCGCGGACGGCCGCACCCCGGGGATCCCCGCCCTGCTGGCCGCCATGGACGTCTTCGTCTCGCCGTCGCGGGAGGAGGCCTTCGGGCTGGCCGTGGTCGAGGCGCTGGCCGCCGGACTGCCGGTGCTGCACGTCACCTGCCCGGCCATCGACGACCTGCCCGCCGCCCAGGCCCCCGGCGCGCGGCGCATCGGCACCGGCACGGACGAGCTGATCGCGGCCCTGCGCGGGCACATGGAGGCGGGTTCCCGGCGCCTGCCGCCTCCCCCGGTGGTCCGCCGCTACGACATCTCCCGCAGCGCGCGGCAGCTGCTGGACGTGTACGACCTGGCCTTGGCCGGGGCCGTATCCCGGGGCTCGGCCCCGGGCCCCGCGCCCCGGTCGACGGCGGGGCTCGACATGCCGGTGCCGGGCTCCGCCCGTGCCCCCGGGCCGGAATGACCGGTCCGACCACCCCGAAGGAACCGAACCCCGTTCAGGAAGCGAGCACGCACATGGCCGACACCGTCGATCAGAAGAAGAAGAAGAAGTCCGCCCACCGCGCCGGAAGGCGGCTGCGGCGGCTGCTGCCGCCGCCCGTCTGGTGGCCGCTGCCCGCGTGCGCCCTGCTGGGGCTGGCCGCGGGCGGGGCGTACGGGGTGATCAAGGCCCCCGAGTACGCCGCCACCAGCTACGTCGTCGCCGTGCCGGACGACACCACCGAACCGGCGACCGCCCTCGGCTTCGCCCAGGCCTACGCCCGCATCGCCACCAGCAGCTCCACGCTCGCCTACGCCCAGCCCCGCGCGGGGATCGGGGCACGCCAGCTGCGGACCCAGGTGCGGGCCGAGACCTCGCCCGAGTCCCCGATGATCGCGATCACCGGTACCTCCAAGAGCCCCGCCGAGGCCGCCGACATCGCCAACGCCGTCGCCGACGCGCTGTCCCTGAGCAGCAACCAGGCCGCCAAGAACACCGGCGTGCAGCTGCTGCTGTTCAACCAGGCCGTGGCCCCCACCGACCCGGCCTCCCCGTCGGCCGCCATCAGCGGCGCCGTCGGCATGTGCGCCGGCGGTCTGCTGGGCGGACTGTGGCTGCTGGCCCGGCCCGCCCGGCGCAAGGAACAGGAGCGGGAGCGGGAGCACGCGCAGCCGCAGGTGTCCGTGGAGCAGCCGGCCGTCGAGGAGTACGCCACGCTCCCCGCGCAGGGTGAGCACGCGGAGACCAAGGAGAAGGAGTCCGTGCGATGAGTTCGGGCCCCGCCGCGGCCCTGTCGGTCACGCTGTGCCGCGACTCCCGGCAGTTCGCCGCGCTGGAGGAGCCGTGGGGCCGGCTCGTCCGCGCCTGTCCCACCGCGACCCCGTTCCAGAGCCACGCCTGGCTGCACTCCTGGTGGCTGTCGTACGGGAAGGACGGCCGGCTGCGGATCGTCCTCGTGCGGCGCGGCGGGGAACTGGTCGGCGCGGCCGCGCTGATGCTCGTACACCGGCCGCTGCCGCTGCTGGTGCCGCTCGGCGGTCCCATCACCGACTACTTCGACGTGCTCGTGTCCGCCGAGTACGCCGACCAGGTCGTCCCGGCGCTGGCCCGCGGCCTGCACCGGGCCGCCCGGGGTGCGGTGGTCGACCTGCGCGAGGTGCGCCCCGGGTCCGCGGCCGAGGCGCTGCCCAAGTACTGGCCCGGGGTGTCCGCCCGGCTCACCGACTCCACGTGCATGGAGCTGCCCGCGCTGCCGTTCGACGAGCTGGTCAAGCGGATGCCGGCCTCCGGCGGCCAGCGGGTCCGGGCCAAGCTCCGCAAGACCGACGCGGCCGGGATCGAGGAGCGCGAGGCCGCGGAGCAGGAGGTACCGCGTGCCGTACGGACCCTGCTGCGGCTCCACGAGAAGCAGTGGCGCGGCCGCGGGGTGACCCCCGAGCACCTCCGGCCCCGGTTCGCCGAGCACCTCACCCGGGCCACTCGGCGGATGGTGCGGGCCGGGGAGGCCCGGCTGACGGAGTTCCGGCTGGACGGCGAGGTGGTGGCGGCCAACGTCACGCTGCTGTCGGCCGGGATGAGCGGCGGCTACCTGTACGGCGCCGATCCGGACCTGCGCGCGCGCAAGGTGGACGTGGCGACGCTGCTGCTGCGCCACGACGCCGGGCGGGCGCTCGCCGACGGCCGCCCGGTGGTGAGCTTCCTGCGCGGCAACGAGCCGTACAAGAACCACTGGCGGCCCGAGACCGTGGTCAACCAGCGGTTCCTGCTGGCGACCAGCGCGCTCGCGCCCCTGCTGCGGCTGCACGAGTCGCAGGTGACGGGGCGCGAGCGGGCGGTGGAGGCGCTGCGGGAGGCGCTGCCGGCCGCCAGGGACTGGCGGGCGCGGCTCAACGAACTGCGGGTGCGATGACCCGTCTAGAAAGGCCAGAAGCCGGAGCCCTCGCCCACGTCGACCTTGACGCAGACCGACTGCTTGCCGACCAGCTTGGAGAGCCACTCGCCGAAGCTGAGCGGGACGCACCACTCCTTGCTGTTGACCGGCGGCTTCGCCGGTTCCGGCAGCGGCTGCGGCGTCGGCCGGGAGGGCGTGGGCTCGGGCGACGGCACCGGGGTGGGAGCCGGCGGGGTCGGCGTCGGGGCTTCGGAGGGCGTGGGGACCTCCGGTGTCGGCACGGCCGGCGAGGGCACGGGTGTCGGCTCGGGCACCTCGGGGGTCGGGAGCACCGGGCTCGGGGTCACCGGGAGCGGGACCTCGGGCGTCGGGACCACGGGCGAGGGCTTGGGGACCTGGGGCGTCGGGGACTCGGAGGGGCTCGGGAGGGGCGTGGGGACCTCGGGCGTGGGCACGGCGGGCGTGGGGACGGCGGGCGTGGGGACGGCGGGAGTCGGCTCCACGGGGGCCGGGGTCGGGGTCGGCACGGCCGGGGTGGGGACCTGCGGCGTCGGGAGCTCGGGCGTCGGCACGGCCGGAGTGGGCACGGCTGGAGTGGGGACGGTCGGAATGGGCACGGACGGGGTGGGCACGACGGGCGTCGGGACCACGGGCGTCGGGACCACCGGGGTCGGGACCACGGGCGTGGGCACCACCGGGGTCGGGACGACCGGGCCGGGCAGATCCGGACGCAGCGCCTCGCGGAAGACCTTCGCGGAGCGCGGGTTCTCCTTGCACTGCCACACGCCGTGCGGGCAGTAGTCGGTGATGGTGTGGTAGAGCGGCTTGTGCTGCTCGATCCACTTCAGCATGCGCCGCACGTATTCCGGATTGTCCCCGCGCCGGAACAGCCCCCACTCCGGGTACGAGATCTCCTTGCCGTGTGCCTTCGCGAAGTCGACGTGCTTCTGCAGCCCGTAGGGCTGGGTGATCTGGTCGTCGAAGTCCTCGCCGGGACCCTGGTCGTAGGAGTCCATCCCGATGATGTCGACGAAGTCGTCGCCCGGGTAGCACTTCGTCCAGCCGATCGCGTCCTTGCCCCGGTTCGGCGCGAAGTCGAACCTGAACTTCTGGCCGGGCACGGACCGCATCGCGGTGACGACGCGCCTCCAGTACACCTTCCAGTTCTCCGGGTCCGGCCCGCAGCGGTGGGTGTAGGTGATGCCGTTCATCTCCCAGCCGAGCACGATCACCGTGTCCGGCACGCCCAGCGCCACCAGCCGCTTCGCCAGCCGCTTGAAGTGCCGGTCGTACTCGCCCTGCGCGCCCGCCCTGATCAGCCGGGCCACCTGGTGGTCGGGGATCCGGCCCTCGTTGCGCTCCTGCATGGGGACGTTGAGGACGAACATCCGGTCGTCGGAGGCCCGGCGCCACGCGGCCCAGTCCTCCAGGAAGCCGACCTTGCCCTCGATGCCCGCCCACTGGTCGCCGGGCAGGTAGGTGTGACCGACCCGGATCTGCTTGCCGCCGAGCCAGCGCGACAGGTACGGGATCCGGGCCACGCCGGGCGGCCCGTAGTCGAGGTAGGCGCCCATGGCGATGTCCGAGGCCTGGGACCGGTCCTTCTCGGGGTCCGCGATCGCGGCCCCGGTGGCGAGCAGTCCGGCCGTGACCGTACCGATGCAGGTGCTCGCCAGTCGGCGGCGTGGTCTGGGCATGGCGTCTCCCGGGCTTTCCTGAATCGGTGTGCTTGCCAAAGACGTTAGGCATCAGATCTGACGAATGCCCTGTCCGGTGACCGCCCCGTAGGCCATTCGCAGCTGCGCACCCTCCCCGCTTGGTCCGACTAGGTGAAAGACACCGCTGCCATGCACGCGTTTCTCAGCCATGTGCCCGCCGTTCTGCTCAGACTCGATCGGAATCCGTTCCACCACGGAACCCTCGGCGCCGTCAGATCCCTTGGCCGCAAGGGCGTGGAGGTCCATGCCGTCGTCGAGGCCGGGGGAGGTCCCATGGGGCGTTCGCGTTATCTGCGCGCCGTGCACGACGGGCCGGCCGGCGGGGTGGACCCGGAGGCGCCGGAGACGCTGCTCGAGTGTCTGACCGGGGTGTCGGAGCGGATCGGCAGGCCGGCCGTGCTCATCGCCATGGACGACCTGAGCGCGATCACGGTGTCCCGCGTCGCACCGATGCTGACGGACCGTTTCCGGATCCCGCACCAGCCCGACAACCTGCCCGCCCGGGTGGCCGACAAGGCCGAGCTGTCGCGGCTCTGCGCGCGGTGGAACGTCCCGCACCCGGAGACCGTCGTCCCGGCGAGCGGCGGCGAGGCGGCGGAGGCCGCGTGGCGGCTCGGCCTGCCGGTGGTCGCCAAGTGGAGCCGCCCCTGGCTGCTGCCGGCCGCCGCCGACGGACTGCGCAGCACCACGCTGGTGCACACCGTCGCCGAGGCGCGGCGGCTGTACGAGCGCTCCGCCGAGGCCGGGAGCCGGCTGCTGCTCCAGCGGTTCCTGCCGGCCGGGCCGGACACCGACTGGTTCTTCCACGGGGCCTTCGCCCGGGGCGGGCGCCCGCTGCTGGCGGGCTCCGGCCGCAAGGAGCTGTCGTGGCCGGTGCGGACGGGGCTGACGGCGGTGGGCCGCTGGCTTCCGGACCCGGCGGTGGAGGAGGCGGGCCTGCGGCTCGCCGAACGCCTCGGCTACCAGGGGATCTTGGACCTGGATTTCCGCCGGGACGAGCGGGGCACCTTCCGGCTGGTGGACTTCAACCCGCGTCCGGGCGCGCAGTTCCGGCTGTTCACGGACGCGGCCGGGCTGGACGTCGTACAGGCGATGTACCTGGATCTGACGGGCCAGCGGGTTCCGGAACCCTCGGGCGGACCGGGCCGGGTGTTCGTCGCCGAGAACTACGCGCTGCTGGCGGCGGTACGAGGCCGCCTCGCGGCGGGCCGGGCGGCGGGCTCTGCGCCTCCGGCCGCCTCCGGGGGCGGAGCGGGCGGAGCCGGGGAGGCCGGCGGGGCGTCCCGCGGAGCCGCTGGGGCCGAGGGCCGGGGAGTGCCGGCGGACCGCGTGGCGCCGGGTCCGGGCGGCGGGGCGCCGGGGGGTCCGACGGGCGGGCCGGCCGGGCCGGCCGGGTCCGCGGCGGGTGTGCCGAAGGGGCGGCGGGGGCGGGTCGAGGCCGCCTGGTTCGCCGTCGACGACCTGCTGCCGTTCCTGGCGATGCTCCTCGCCTTCGTCGGCCGGGGATGCGGCAAGGGCGCCCGCGCACTGCGGGCCGTTCCCGCGCCGCGGGGGCGGCGCACCGTTCGCGCGGCGGTCCGCGCGCCCCGCCAGCGGGGGCGCGAACAGCCGCCCGCCGCGGGCGGATCCACCTCCCGGCCCGCGCCGCCGGAGGCGCCGGCGCCGGACGAGCTGGTGACCCGTTGAGCACGACACTGGAAGGACGGCCGTGAGCCGGATGGAGGATCTCGTGGTGGTCGGCGCGGGCCCGTACGGGCTGTCGATCGCCGCGCACGCGGCGGGTGCGGGGCTCGACGTACGGCTGCTGGGGCGGCCCATGGCCTCCTGGCGCGACCACATGCCCGAGGGCATGTACCTGAAGTCGGAGCCCTGGTCCTCCAACCTGTCCGCGCCCGACGGCCGGCACACCCTGGCCGACTACTGCGCCACCCGCGGACTGGTCGCGGAACACGGCACTCCGCTGCCGATCGGCACGTTCACCTCGTACGGGATGTGGTTCGCCCGCCATGCCGCGCCCGAGGTGGAGGAGGTGACCGTCACGGAGGTGACCCCGCAGGGCGACGGCTTCCGGGTCCGCACCGCCGAGGGACCGCCGCTCCTGACCCGTACGGTCGCCCTCGCGGTCGGGGTGATGCCGTTCGCCCACCATCCCGCGGCGCTGCGCGAGCTGCCCCCGGGCCATTACTCGCACAGCAGCGGCCACCGGGACCTGACCCGCTTCGCCGGCCTCGAGGTCGCCGTGCTCGGGGCCGGGCAGGCGGCCCTGGAGACCGCCGCGCTGCTGGCCGAGCAGGGCGCCCGGCCGTGCCTGGTCGCCCGGCGCTCCCGGCTGAACTGGAACGCGGTACCGCAGCCCCTGAGCCGCCCCGCGCTGCGCGCCCTGCGCGATCCGCACAGCGGGCTCGGCACCGGCTGGCGCAGCTGGGTGTGGTCGGAGCTGCCGTGGGCCGTGCGCCGGCTTCCCGCCGCCACCCGGGAGCGCATCGCGGCGACGGCGCTGGGCCCGGCCGGCGCCTGGTGGCTGCGGGACCGCTTCGAGCGGCAGGTCCCCGTCCTGCTCGGGCACCGCCTGCACCGGGCGGTCGCGGTGGGCGAGCGGACCCGGCTCGGGCTGACCACCCGGTCCGGCGAGTCCGTGGTCCTGGACGCCGCGCACGTCATCGCGGCCACCGGGTTCACCCCGCACCTGGCCCGCCTGGAACTGCTCGACGCGGGGCTGCGGGCCGCGCTGGAGACCGTGGGCGGCAGCGGGACCCCGGAGCTGAGCCCGGGGTTCGAGTCCTCGTGGCCCGGCCTGTTCTTCGCGGGACTGCTGACGGCTCCCTCATTCGGCCCTTCCATGCGATTCGTGCACGGTGCGGGCTTCACGGCGGGGAGACTGGTGCGAGGAGTCCGCAAACGGCTCGGCGCACGGGGCCCGCTGCCGGGCTCCCCCGGCGAGGACCGGTGTTCCCGGGCCGCAGCCGGGCATCCCACGACGTATCTGCGGTGTGATCCGCAGGGAGACCCGCGGTGAGAGGGGTCCGCGATGAGCGCGGAGCGAGCACAGGGCCGTGGCTGGGTACGGATTCCCGGCAGCCGCAGCGAACAGCCCGCCACGGCCCGGGCCACCGGGTACGACCGGGGCCCGTACGCGACGGCGTCCCACCCCGTACAGCCTCCGATCTACCTCTCCCTCGTCAAGCGCTGGCGGGAGGCCGGGCGCACCCTTCCGGGGCATCCTGACGAGGAGTGGGAGCGGCTGATCTCCCAGCCGTGCTGGCCCGGCCGTTAGGTGGTGTGTGTCTCGTGGCAGCGGCGGAGCACGACCGTCCCGAGCAGGACCGGAAGACTCCACGGACCGGGCCGGGAGAACGGCTCGCGCTGAACGGCATGGGCAGCTTCGAGTGGGACCTGGGGGCCGGCTCGCTGGACCTGGACGAGGCGGGAATGTCCGTCTTCGACCTGGAGCCGGAGGGGTTCGACGGCACCCCGGAGGGGCTCGGGCTGCGGATCCCGCCGGAGGACGGCGCCCGGCTGGCCGAGACCGTCAGGGGGGTCCTGGAGGGCGGCGCCGAGTCGTACGGTGCCTACTTCACGGTGAAGCGGCGCGACGGCCGCGACCAGTGGACGCACACCCAGGGCCGGGTGCTGCGGGACGGCGAGGGCCGGCCGCGGCGGATCGTGGGGATCGTCCGGGACGCGACGGCGGAGCTCGCCCAGGCCACGATGCTGCGCAAACTGGAGACGGCCCGGGCCCAGCAGACCACGATCGTCCAGCGGACCACGGAGGCGCTCTCGCGGGCGGTGACGGTCGACGACGTCACGGCCACGCTGACCGGGGCGGGCGCACTGGAGCGGCTCGGCGCGGACGGGCTGGCCCTGGGGCTGGTCGAGGGCGGCACCATCAAGATCATCGCGCTGAGCGGGGAGTCTCTGGAGATCCTCAGCGAGCGGCGGTTCACCAGGCTGGACGGTTCGCTGCCGCTGTCCCAGGCGGTGCTGAGCCGGCAGGCCCGCTTCGTCACCTCGCTCACCGCGCTCGGCGAGGAGTTCCCGCTGCTCAGCGACTACCTGGGCCGGATCCGCTTCGACGCGGCCGCCTATCTCCCGCTGATCGCGCAGGCCCAGGCCATCGGCGGGCTGGTCCTCTTCTACCGGCGCCGCAGCGAATTCAGCCCGGAGGAGCGCAACCTGTGCCTGGGCCTCGCGGGCATCGTCGCCCAGTCCCTCCAGCGCGCACTCCTCTTCGACCAGGAGCGGGAGTTCGCCACGGGGCTGCAGGCCGCCATGCTGCCCCGGCGGATCCCGGAGATCACCGGCGGGGAGATCGCGGTCCGCTACCACTCCGCCTGGAGCGGGCGGGAGGTCGGCGGGGACTGGTACGACGTCATCGCGCTGCCCCGCGACCGGGTCGGCATCGTGGTGGGCGACGTACAGGGCCACGACACGCACGCGGCGGCCATCATGGGCCAGCTGCGCATCGCCCTGCGGGCGTACGCGGGCGAGGGCCATCCCCCGTCCACCGTGCTGGCGCGGGCCTCGCGCTTCCTCGCCGAACTGGACACCGAGCGCTTCGCGACCTGCATGTACGCCCAGGTGGACCTGGAGACGGGCGGGGTACGGGCCGTGCGCGCCGGCCACCTCGGCCCGCTGATCCGGCACACGGACGGCCGGACGGGCTGGCCCAACGTGCGCGGCGGCCTGCCGCTCGGGCTCGCCTCCGTCTTCGAACAGGAGGACTTCCCCGAGACCCGCCTCGACCTGGTCCCCGGCGAGACGCTCGTCCTGTGCACGGACGGCCTGGTGGAGGAGCCGGGCACCGCCATCACCCAGGGGATGGACGCCCTCGCCCACGCGGTCCGCAGCGGCCCGCAGGAGGCCGGGGCCCTCGCCGACCACCTCTCCGACCGGCTCTGGGAGCGCTGGGGCTCGGGGGACGACGTGGCCCTACTGGTGCTGCGCCGGGCACCCGACCCGGGCACCCACCGTGCCCCGCGCATCCACCAGTACGTCCACCAGGCCGACCCGGAAGGGCTCTCGGAGGCCCGCTACGCCCTGCGCCAGGCGCTGCGCGACTGGGGCATGCCCGACCTGGCCGACGACGTGGAACTGGCCGCGGGGGAACTGCTGGTCAACGCTCTGCTGCACACCGACGGCGGGGCGGTGCTGACGATGGAGGTGCTGCCCGAGCCGGTCCGGCGGATCCGGCTGTGGGTCAAGGACCGCTCCAGCGTGTGGCCGCGCCGGCGCACCCCGGGCGAGGCGGCCACCACCGGGCGCGGGCTGCTCCTGGTGGACGCGCTGGCGACGCACTGGGGCGTGGAGCCGCGTGGCGACGGCAAGGCGGTCTGGTGCGAGTTCGACGCCGCCGGCAGCCCCCGGGGCGCGGGGTGACCGTGCGGTCACCCCGAGTTGTGGGCGGGCGGGGGCGGGGTGATGATGCGCGGTATGGAACGGATCGTGCTGTGCGCAGGCTGAGCAAAGGCGCCGTGACCGGCGTCCTGGCCCTGCTCCTGCTGGCCGCCGGAGTACCGACGGTCGTGGACTGGGCGACGGGGCGGCCGCACGCGGACCCCGGGTGCCAGTCGGTGGCGTTCATGTCGATGACGGACGTGGCACCCGAGTGCCGGTAGCGGCGAGCGGCGGCTACCGGCCGGGTACGCCTCGGGTCGCGGCGGCCTAGCGGCGGGCGACCAGCCGGATCTCCTGGCGGTCCTCCGCGACCGTGTCGATGGAGCGCGGCATCAGCCCCGAGAAGTGGATCTCGTTGAGCTGGGCCTCGGCGAGCGCCGGGCCGGGGTGGACGGCCGGGGTGAACTCGAGCGTGCCGGTCGCCTCCCACTCGTGCTCCTGTCCGTCGCACTGCGCCTCGCCGCCGCCGAAGGCCAGCCGCGTGCCGTCCTGCACGACGGCCGCAGCGATCTGGAGCTTCGCCCCCACGGGTGACGGGTTCGTGCAGTGGTAGGTGCCGGAAAGGGTGACCTTCCCGTCCTCGGAGATATGACCGTACGGCTGTACGGAAATTCCCTGGTCGAAAGAAGTGGCATCTGCGGGCGCGGTGAATACCGCCGTCGCGGCCAGTGCCGACAGTGCTGCCAGGGCCATGCGGGTTCCGTGAATACCCATGGTTCCTCCGGGTGGATGCGGGTGGCGGGATTCCGCCGGAACGAATTGTGCTGGCAGTCGGCGGGCAACTCGCCGTACACGCCCGCCGGGCGTACTCGTGTCGGTGTGTGCAATTCCCGGGCCGGGCGCGTGAGACTGACCGAAATACGTCCCCGGAGGGATCCCGCATGCGCCAGTCCGCCGCCCCCGCCCCCGCCCGCGTCCGTTTCCGTTTCGCCTCCCGCCTCCCGCGGTGCGCCGTCGTCCTCCTCCCGTTGCTGGTGGTCGGCGCCACGGCCTGCCAGAGCGCCCCCGAGGGGGCTGCCCTCGCTCCCGCCGCGGTGCCCGCCGTCGTGGTGGACGACGGGGCGCCGGGCGCCGAGGGATCGGCCGCGCGGACGGGGGCCAAGGATGCCCGTGTGGGTGAGGCCGTACGGGTGCACGGCCGGCAGGTCGGCCGGCACCTGGAGGCGGTGCTGAGCGCGTACGTGGACCCCGCGGTCAGCGTGGAGAAGAACTACGCCCCGCCCGCCGGCAAGCGCTGGGTGGCCGCCTCGATGTCGTTCGTCAACGTCGGCGGGGCCTCGTACGGGGCGCTCGGACGCATGTGGGCGCACGACAGTGCGGGGCAGCGCCACCCGGTGGTGCCCACCGGTGAACTGACCACCGGCAAACCCCTCGTCTTCGATTCCCTCGCGGTCGGTGAGCGGGCGGAAGGATGGGTGGTGTTCGAAATCCCGGAAAACGCGCGCATTGAGCGGCTCCAGTACCAGGACGCGAACATCCAGGCGAATTCCGGAGGGGGATTCTGGGCGGTCTAGCCCGGCCGGGTGAAAGGCCGTGAAGGGGTCGGGCGGCAGAGCACTAGGGTGCGCGCATGACTTCTACTCAAGCCGAAATCGACCGGTCCCAGCTCGGCACCCTTTCGGTGCTCGCCTGGATCGGCGACCCCTCCGAGGCCCATGACATCCCGTACCTCCTCGCCTACACCCTCGGGGACGGCCCGGGCGGCCGGGAGGCCGGCGAGGCGGCGGCCCGCGGGCTGCTGGAGGAGATCGGCCTGCCCATCGGCGACGTCGTCATGGACGGCACCCGCAACCCGGCCGCCTTCCCCGTGCAGCTCCTGCTGGAGGGCAACCAGATCGCGCTCACTCTGCCCGGGATGAACGCCCAGTGCACCGCCCCCGACGAGTGGGTCGCCGCGGCGAACGAGAGCGGGCAGGCGTACTTCCTGTTCGCCACGCGCGCCTGGCCCGAGGCGGTCCCCGGCAAGCCGGTCGAGGCGGAGACCCTCCAGGCGTTCGCCGGGGACGAGTCGGTGCTCACCGGCAGCGCCCACTGCGTGCTGACCGTGCGGCGCCTGCAGAAGTAGCCGCGCACCGGGCCGCGCCGCCACGACCTCCCCCGGACCCGTCGTCCGGGGGGTGCCCGCGCCGGCCGCCGGGCTCCCAGCCTGCCCGGTGGCCGGTCCCGGCATCAGGGCCGTTCGAAGGCGAACTTGAGCGACCGGACCCGGTTGTCGAAGTTCGACCCGGCCAGATCGGGAAGGCCCACCGCGCGCAGCCCGACCGGCCGGGTGAGCAGTTCGCGGAAGAGCGCCTTCATCTCCACGCGGGCCAGGTGCGCGCCCAGGCAGAAGTGCGGTCCGCCGCCGCCGAATCCCAGGTGGGGATTGGGCGAGCGGGTGATGTCGAAGGTGTCGGGGTCGGGGAAGACCGCCTCGTCGCGGTTGGCGGAGGCGTAGTACAGGACCACCTTTTCGCCCGGGCGGAACAGGTGTCCGTCCAGGGTGTGCTCGGCGGTGACCGTCCGGCGGAACTGGATGATCGGCGTCGAGTGCCGGATGATCTCGTCCACCGCGCCGTCGGCGTACTTTTCGAAGTCCGAGAGCAGCAGGTCGCGTTGGCCGGGGTTGTCGGTCAGCAGGCTCAGCCCGTGCGTGATCGCGTTGCGGGTGGTCTCCACCCCGGCGACCATCAGGAGCGAGAAGAAGGCGCCGAGCTGGCGGGCGCCGAGGGCCTGGCCGTCGACGTTCGCGCAGACCAGCGCCGAGATCAGGTCTGCGGTGGGGTTCTTGCGCCGCTCCCGCCCGATGCCGGCCACCATCCGCTGCATCCGGGCCAGCGCCCGCAGGCCGCGGCCGGGCATCCGCAGGCGGGCGGCGAGACCGCGCTCCACGCCGATGTTCTCGGAGGCGTGGTTGACGCGGTCGGCGATCTCGGAGCGGTAGTGCTCCGGGATGCCCATCATGTTGCAGATGACCTCCAGGGGCAGGCGGGAGGACACCGCCGAAACGAACTCGTCGGGTCCCTCGGCCAGTACGTCGTCCACGATGCGGGCGGCCACGGCATGGATGTCGGCCTCGGCCGCCGCCAGCAGGCGGGGCGTGAACGCCCGCTGCACGATCCTGCGGAGCTGGGCGTGGTCGGGGCCGTCCAGATTGACCATCGAGTCGCCGAACAGGGCGCGGACCCAGCGGGCGGGCTCGGGGGTGGTCACGCCGGGAGCGCTGGCGAAGACCTTGTGCAGCCGGCTGGCCTCCTGCACCTGGGCGTGCCGGACCAGGGCCCAGTGCCCGTGCCCGGGTCCTTCGGGGACGAAGACGGGGGATTCCTGCGCCCGGAGCCGGGCGAATGCCGCCAGGCGGTGGGCGGGGGGTGCCTGCCAGAAGCCGGGCTCGGCCAGTTCCCTGCCGGGGGCTTGGCCGGGGCGTTGCGAGGGGAGCGTCATGCTCGGAGAACGGCGCCGGGGGTGCGGGAGTGACGGTCCGGCGCACCGCCGCTGTCGGGGGCTCTGCCCCCGAACCCCCGCGCCTCAAACGCCGGCGGGGCTGGATTTTGGCCGTCGGTATCGGCCCAAAGCCCCGCCGGCGTTCGAGGCGCGGGTTATGGGGCGGAGCAACAGGAGCGGGCGCGCCGGTCAGCGGGGGGTGCGCAGGGCCAGGGTGAGGCCGATCGCGACGGTGGCCGCCGCGACGAGGCCGGCGTACAGGACCGCGTACGTACCGGCCCAGGTGCAGGCGAGGAGGGCGAGCGCCGACACCGGCAAGGTGAGCTGCTGCGCGGCGCCGTGCTTGAAGTGGCGGGAGTGCAGGAGCCACACCGTCAGCAGGAACAGCGCCGACGGGACCGTGACGGCGGCGTTCGCGGCGAGCTGGGAGATGTGCGCCTTGCCGACCGCGTGCTCCACCGCGACCTCGATGCCCGCCCCGATCGCCGCGCCGGAGGCGAAGATCAGGAGGTGGCCGTAACCCCACGGGATGGCCTCGCGGTTGGAGGTCAGCCGCTCGTGCATCGGCACCGCGAAATAGATCCACCACGCGGCGAAGACGATCAGCAGCCCGCCGCCGGCGATCGGCAGCAGCTGGTCCAGCGCCTCGTTCTCGTCGAGGGCCGACTTCACCGCCACCGTGCTCGCGGCGATCGTCTCGCCCAGCACGATGATGGTGAACAGGCCGTACCGCTCCACGATGTGGTGCGCGTGCCACGGCGTCTGGTGGCTGCGCTCGGCCAGCACCGGAACCATCAGCTCGGCCGCGACCAGCACCAGGAACAGCCAGCGCCGGGAATCCTCCGGGGCGAACAGCAGGGCCACCCACCCGGCCTGGCAGACCACCAGCCCGGCCGCGTACGTCAGCGCGGCCGAGCGGGCCGCGCCGCTCTCCCCGGCGGCGGCCCGCAGCCACTGCGCGGTCAGGGCGACGCGCATGATGATGTAGCCGACGACGGCCACCGTCCAGTCGTTGTCGTCGAAGGCCCGGCTCACTCCCGCCGCGTAGACGAGTACGCCCGCGATCTGGACGAGCGTCGCGATCCGGTACGGCACGTCGTCGACGTCGTAGGCGGAGGCGAACCACGTGAAGTTCATCCACGCCCACCACACGCCGAAGAAGACGAAGAGGTAGCCGATCACCCCGGTGCCGGGGTGGCCCTCCGCCAGGGCGTGCACCAGCCGGGCACCGGCCTGCGCGATCGCGACGACGAAGCAGAGGTCGAAGAACAGCTCCAGCGGGGTGGCCGCCCGGTGGTGCTCGTCGCGGCTGCGCGCGGTCATGGGGGAGTACGCCATACCCGCCAGCAGACCAGACGGGTGCGGCTTCGGCAGGCCGGACGCGCGGCCCGCGCCCCGTGGGTGCCCCGGGCTGACCAACGCACTGGGGGCGACGGGACCTTGTCCCGTCGCCCCCAGTGCGTTCTCCTCTGCCGCGAGGCGCCGGCCGGCACGGAACCTGGAGGGGCAAGCCCCTTGGACACCCCTCGACCTCTGAGGACACACCATGAGTTCCGCCACGAAGGACGCGGTACGGCCGCGGCAGGCCGATCCGGCGCAGTACCGTCCGGGCCGCACCATCACCGACTGGACACCGGAGGACCCGTCCTTCTGGCGGAGCACCGGGAAGGAGGTCGCGACCCGCAACCTGTGGATCGCGGTGCCGGCCCTGCTGGTGGCCTTCGTGGTCTGGCAGGTGTGGAGCATCACGGCGACCCATCTGAAGGACGTCGGCTTCGGCTTCAGCCAGTCGCAGCTGTTCTGGCTCACCGCCGTCCCCGGCATCACCGGCGGTACGGCCCGCATCCTCTACACCTTCCTCGGCCCGATGGTCGGCCAGCGCCGCTTCACCGCCCTGTCCACCGTCGTGCTGATCGTGCCGCTGCTGTGGCTGGGCTTCGCGGTCCAGGACCCGTCGACCTCGTACGGCACGATGATCGCGATCGCCGCACTGTGCGGCATCGGGGGCGCGAACTTCTCCTCCTCGCTGGCCAACATCGGCTTCTTCTACCCGAAGCAGGCCAAGGGCAATGCGACGGGCATCAACGGCGGCCTGGGGAACCTGGGCGTGTCGGTGGTCCAGCTGCTGACCCCGATCCTGATCACCTCCTCCGTCCTGGCGATCGGCGCGGGCCAGAAGAAGGCGGACGGCTCGGAGATCCACCTCCAGAACGCGGCCTTCGTGTGGGTGCCGGTGCTGATCGTCCTGGCCGCGGTGGCCTGGTTCGGCCAGAACGACCTGAAGGTGGCCTCCACCCCCTTCAGCCAGCAGAAGATCATCTTCAGGCGCAAGCACAACTGGCTGATGACCTGGCTCTACGTCGGCACCTTCGGCTCCTTCATCGGGTTCGCGGCGGCCCTGCCGCTGCTGATCAAGACCACCTTCCCCGCGTACTCGGTGGCCACCTACGCCTGGATGGGCCCGGCGCTGGGCGCGCTGGCCCGCTGGGCGGGCGGCTGGATCGCCGACAAGCTGGGCGGCGCCCGGGTGACGATCCTGTCCTTCGCGGGCATGGCCGCGTCCATCATCGGCGTGATCACCTTCCTGCCGGCCGGCTCCGACCAGGGCTCTTTCCAGGGGTTCTTCCTGTGTTTCCTGGCGGCCTTCTTCTTCTCGGGCATCGGCAACGGCTCGACCTTCCGGCAGATCCCCGTCATCTTCCGGGGCCTGCACCTGAAGGGCCTGAGCGAGGGCACCCCGCAGTACGCGGCGGCGCTGAAGCAGGCGGAGATCGAGTCGGGCGCGGTGACCGGGTTCACGGCCGCCATAGCCGCCTACGGGTTCTTCTTCATCCCGGCGATGTTCGCCAACTTCGCCGTGACCAGCGCGATGTGGGGCTTCGTGGGCTTCTACGCCTCGTGCGTGGTCGTGGCCTGGTGGTTCTACGCCCGCCCGGGAGCCGAGGCCCCCAGCTGAGGGCTGTCCCCCCGCCCTGCGGAATAATTTGTGAATGCTTTCACAAGCGCGCGAGGGACTTTTGTCCCCTACGAAACCCCAGGTCATGGCGGGTGTCGAGGCGCGCGCGGGGCGGGGCGGGGGACCTTCGGGCGTCAGATCGGGACCAATGCGCCGCCGAATGATCGATCAAACGGCGTGCAATGGACACAAGCAATGAGGCGACGGAAGAAGGTGCGGGCGATGACTGCCACCCCTGCGGAGACCACGAGGAACGGCGAGGCCTGGGAGGGCTTCAAGGGCGGCCTGTGGCGTGACGCCATCGACGTCCGCGACTTCATCCAGCAGAACTACACGCCGTACGAGGGCGACGGTGCCTTCCTCGCCGGCCCCACCGCGCGCACCACGGCTGTGTGGAAGGCGATCACGGACAAGTTCCCGGAGGAGCGCGAGAAGGGTGTCTACGACATCGCCCACGACATCCCGTCCTCCATCACCGCGCACGCCCCCGGCTACATCGACCGCGACAAGGACCTGATCGTCGGCCTCCAGACCGACGCCCCGCTCAAGCGCGCGATCATGCCGTACGGCGGCTGGCGCATGGTGGCCGGCGCTCTGGAGACCTACGGCTACCCGGTCTCCGAGGACCTCGAGAAGGTCTTCACCGAGTACCGCAAGACCCACAACGCCGGTGTGTTCGACGCCTACACCCCCGAGATCCGCGCCGCCCGCAAGGCCGGCGTCGTGACCGGCCTGCCGGACGCGTACGGCCGCGGCCGCATCATCGGCGACTACCGCCGCGTGGCCCTGTACGGCGTGGACCGCCTCATCGCCTTCAAGAAAGAGGAGAAGGAGGAGCTGAACTCCCTCCCCGCGGGCAACCGTCCGCTGGAGGAGACGATCCGCCTGCGCGAGGAGCTCGCCGAGCAGCTCCGCGCCCTCGCCGAGCTCAAGGAGATGGCCGCCTCCTACGGCTGCGACATCTCCCGCCCGGCCGCCACCGGCCGCGAGGCCATCCAGTGGCTGTACTTCGCCTACCTGGCCGCCGTGAAGGAGCAGAACGGCGCGGCCATGTCGCTGGGCCGCACCTCCACCTTCATCGACGTCTACCTCCAGCGCGACATCGAGGCCGGTCTTCTCACGGAGGAGCAGGCCCAGGAGCTGGTCGACGACTTCATCATCAAGCTGCGCATCGTCCGCTTCCTGCGCACCCCCGAGTACGACGAGCTGTTCTCCGGCGACCCGACCTGGGTCACCGAGTCGATCGCCGGCATGGGCGAGGACGGCCGTCCGCTGGTCACCAGGACCTCCTTCCGCTACCTCCAGACCCTCTACAACCTCGGCCCGGCCCCCGAGCCCAACATGACCGTCTTCTGGTCGCCGCAGCTGCCGCAGGGCTTCAAGGAGTTCTGCGCCCGCGTCTCGATCGACACCTCCTCGGTGCAGTACGAGTCCGACGAGCTGATGCGTCCGCGCTTCGGCGACGACACCGCCATCGCGTGCTGCGTGTCGGCGATGCCCGTCGGCAAGCAGATGCAGTTCTTCGGCGCCCGCGTGAACCTCGCCAAGACCCTGCTCTACGCGATCAACGGCGGCCGGGACGAGAAGTCCGGCGCCCAGGTCGGCCCCGAGACCGGCGCCCTCACCTCCGAGGTGCTGGACTACGAGCAGGTCATGGCCAAGTTCGACGAGCAGATGGAATGGCTCGCCCGGACCTACGTCCACGCCCTGAACGTCATTCACTACATGCACGACCGGTACGCCTACGAGCGCATCGAGATGGCCCTGCACGACCGCGACGTGCGCCGCACCATGGCCTGCGGCATCGCCGGCCTGTCGGTGGCCGCCGACTCGCTGTCCGCCATCAAGTACGCCAAGGTCACCGCGGTGCGCGACGAGACGGGCCTCGCCACCGACTACCGCGTGGAGGGTGAGTACCCGGCGTACGGCAACAACGACGACCGCGTCGACGACATTGCCGTGTGGCTCGTCGAGGAGTTCATGAAGAAGGTGCGCCGGCACGAGACGTACCGGGGGGCCGAGCACACCCAGTCGGTGCTGACGATCACCTCGAACGTCGTCTACGGCAAGAAGACCGGCAACACGCCGGACGGGCGCCGCGCGGGCGAGCCGTTCTCCCCGGGCGCCAACCCGATGAACGGCCGCGACACCCACGGCTACGTCACCTCGGCGCTGTCGGTCGCGAAGCTCCCCTATGAAGACGCCGAGGACGGCATCTCCCTGACGAACACCGTCACCCCCGACGGGCTCGGCCGCACCCCCGAGGAGCGGATCAAGAACCTGGCGGGCGTGCTCGACGGGTACATGGCGGTCGAAGGTTTCCACATGAACGTGAACGTGCTGAGCCGCGACACGCTCGAGGACGCCATGGAGCACCCGGAGAACCACCCGCAGCTGACCATCCGGGTCAGCGGCTACGCGGTGAACTTCGTCCGCCTCACGCGCGACCAGCAGCTCGACGTGCTGAACCGCACCTTCCACGGCTCGCTCTAGGGGCCGTCAGGAGCACCCGCCATGACCGTCCTCCTCGGCGCCAATACCGCCCAGGCCGCCGCTACCGCCCACGCGGCCGCCACTCCAGCCGCCACTCCAGCCGCCACTCCCGCCGCCGCCGCGACCCGGCGGCCGAGCGAGGGCTCGGTGCACTCCTGGGACCTGTCGACCGGGGTCGACGGCCCTGGCACGCGCTTCGTGACCTTCCTGTCCGGGTGCCCGCTGACCTGCCTGTACTGCCACAATCCCGACACCTGGAAGACGCGGAGCGGCAAGCGGACCTCGGCGGACGCCGTGATCGCCGAAGCCGCCAAGTACCGCACCTTCATCGCCGCGTCCGGCGGCGGGGCCACCGTCTCGGGCGGCGAGCCGCTCCTCCAGCCGGTCTTCGCGGGCGAGCTGCTGCACCGGATGAAGCACGAGCTGGGGCTGCACACCGCCCTGGACACCTCCGGCTTCCTCGGCGTACGCGCCACCGACGCGCTGCTGCGCGATGTGGACCTGGTTCTGCTCGACCTCAAGTCCTGGGACCGGGAGACGTACCGGCGCGTCACCGGGCGCCCGCTGCGGCCCACGCTGGACTTCGCGCAGCGCCTGGCCGCCCTCGGCACGGAGGTGCACCTGCGGTTCGTCCTGGTTCCCGGGCTCACGGACGCGCGCGAGAACATCGAGGGGGTCGCCGCCTTCGCCGGATCCCTCGGCAACGTCTCGCGGGTCGACGTGCTGCCCTTCCACAAGCTCGGTGAGGGCAAGTGGCAGGCGCTGGGCATGAACTTCACCCTGCACGACACGCCCTCGCCCGACGCCGGACAGGTGGCCCAGGCCAAGGAGATCTTCGCGGCGCGGGGACTGACCGCCGTCTGACCCCGTTCGGCCCAACCACGGCCACCACATAACGGGCTGAATCGGTATAGACCGCCTAGCGTGGTGCTGTGTCCGAGCCCACAGAAGTCCTCGCCGAAGCCCCGCCGCCCCAGGAGCCACCCGAGACCGCGCCGCCGGCCGGGAGATCCGTCACCGCACGGGCCACCCTGGCCGGCGCCGCCGTCTCGCTCCTGCTCATCGCCGCGATCGTGCTGGGCAGCCGGATGCTGCGCGACTTCGACTCGGCCCTTCTGCCGTACGCCGTCGCCACCGTCTTCCTGGCCTTCGGCGTGGCCTACCGGTACACGGTGTGGGTGTCGGCGCCCGGGGCGCGCCGCTTGTTCAAGAAGGGGTTCGGCAGCCTCTTCTCGGCCGCCAACTTCCGCAAGGCGCCCACCGCCCTGCCGAAGATGATCGCCACCTACCTCGGCTTCCAGAAGTTCCTCGGCGCCCGCTCGCGCGCCCGCTGGGCCGCCCACCAGCTCATCTTCTGGGGCTGCGTCCTGGCCGCGCTCATCACCTTCCCGCTGACCTGGGGCTGGTTCACCTTCACCTCGGACAGCGGGTCCGGCCCCGGATACGAGATGCGGATCTGGGGCTTCAAGGTGCTCGGCTTCGACTCGCTGAACATCCTGGGCTGGCTGATGTTCCACGGGCTGGACATCGCCGCGGTCCTGGTCATCCCCGGGGCCTCGTACTTCCTGTGGCGCCGGATGAAGGACCGCGGGGCCATCACCGGCCAGCGCTTCGCCTACGACCTGCTGCCGCTGATCTGCCTGATCGTGATCTCCGTGACCGGGCTGCTGCTGACCTTCTCGTCGATCTTCCTGCACGGCGGCGGATACGAGTTCCTGGCCATCCTGCACATGGTGTCGGTGGTGTTCACCCTCATCTACATCCCGTTCGGGAAGTTCTTCCACATCGTCCAGCGGCCGGCCGCCGTCGGCATGCAGCTGTTCAAGTACACGGCCCGCCAGGACGACCAGGTCTTCGCCTGCAAGCGCTGCGGTGAGCCCATCGACACCACCCCGTACGTGGAGAACCTGCGCGGCACCATGCAGGACCTCGAGCTCGACTTCAACGCCTTCGTCGAATACTGCCCGCGCTGCAAGCGGGTGCTGCGCGGCAACGCCTACCTGACCCACGTCAAGAAGGGCTTCAAGTGACCGCGACCGACCCAGCCAAGGCCGAGTCCCGGCCCGTGCCCCTCCCCGTACCCGTACCCATCGACCCCGCCATCGCCCCGCCCGGCACCCGCACCTTCCGCGACGCGGGCGGCATCCCCGCGGACCAGTGGCACGCCGACCAGAACGGCGAAACCCTCGTCCCCACCCACTGCTGCTTCTGCGGCGTGCAGTGCGGCATGTACCTGCGCGTGGACAAGGGCGGCAAGGTCTTCGGCGTGGAGCCGCGCAACCACGACATCAACCGGATGCGGCTGTGCCCCAAGGGCATCAACGCCTACCAGCAGGTCAACCACCCCGACCGGCTCACCGCGCCGCTGATGCGCCGCTCGCGCGACGAGGAGTTCAAGGAGGCCTCCTGGGAGGAGGCCCTGGACTTCACCGTCTCCGAGATCCGCCGCATCCAGCAGGCCTACGGCAACGACGCCTTCGGACTCCTCGGCGGCGCCAGCCTGTTCTCCGAGAAGACCTACCTGGTCGGCAAGTTCGCCCGGGTCGCCCTGAAGACCAAGCACGTCGACTACAACGGCCGCCTGTGCATGGTCAGCGCCGCCGGCGCCAACAAGCTCGCCTTCGGCATCGACCGGGCCGGCAACCCCTTCTCCGACATCCTGCTCTCCGACTGCCTGCTCATCGCCGGGTCGAACGTGGGGGAGTGCTTCCCCGTGATGACCCAGTACCTGTGGGGGGCCCGGGACCGCGGCGCCTCGCTGATCGTGGTCGACCCGCGCGAGACCGCCATCGCCCGCACCGCCGACATCCACGTCGCCCTCAAGCCCGGAACCGACGCGGCCTTCTTCAACGCCGTCCTGCACGTGATCGTCGCCGAGGGGCTGACCGACGAGGACTACCTCGCCGCCCACACCACCGGCTGGGAGGATGTCAAACAGACCGTCGCCGGCTACCCGCCCGCCCGGGCCGCCGGGATCTGCGGGATCCCGGCCGAGCAGATCGTCCAGGTCGCCCGGGTCTTCGCCGCCGCGGACAAGGCCATGGCCTGGCACGCCCGCGGCATCGAACACCACTCCCAGGGCGTCGAGAACTGCCTCACGGTGATCAACCTGTGCGTCGCCACCGGCAACATCGGCAAGCCGGGCGCCGGCTACGGCACCATCACCGGGCAGGGCAACGGCCAGGGCGGCCGCGAGCACGGCCAGAAGTCCGACCTCCTCCCCGGCGGCCGCTCCATCTCCAACCCGGAGCACCGCGCCCAGATCTGCCGGATCTGGGGCATCGAGGAGTCCGAACTCCCCGGGGCCGGAACCTCCATGATGGAGATGGTCTGGCAGATGCAGCGCCGGGAGATCCGCGGCCTGATCGGAATCTGCAACAACCCCTTCGTCTCCCTCCCCCACCACGGCGTGGTCAAGGACGGCTACGACACCGCCGAGTTCCACGCCCAGTTCGACTTCTTCCTCTCCGAGACCGCCGCCAACGCCCACGTCGTCTTCCCCGTCACCACCTGGGCCGAGGACGAAGGCGTGATGGCCAACGCCGAGGCCCGCGTGGTCAAGCACAACAAGGCCCAGGAGCCCCCCGCCGGCGTACGCACCGACACCTGGGTCATCTGCGAGCTGGCCAGACGCCTCGGCGCCGGACAGTACTTCGACTTCCCGGACTCCCGCGCGGTGTTCGAGGAACTGCGCGTCGCCTCCGCCGGCACGGTCAACGACTACTACGGCATCACCTACGACAGGCTGGAGGAGACCGGCGGGATCGCCTGGCCGTGCCCCTCCACCGAGCACCCGGGCACCCCCCGGCTGTTCGAGGACGGCCGGACCTACCACCCCGACGGCAAGATCCACCTGCAGGTCGTGGAATGGCATCCGCCCATGGACGCCTACACCGAGGAGTACCCCCTCTCCCTCACCACCGGCCGCACCGTCGCGCACTTCCTCTCCGGCAACCAGACCCGCCGCCTGGGCGCCCTCGTCGAACAGACCCCGCGTCCCTGGGTGGAGGTCCACCCCTCACACGGCTTCAAGGACGGCGACCCGGTCCGGGTGGTCACCCGCCGCGGCAGCGAGGTCTTCCCGGCCCTGGTCACCGAGGCCATCCGCCCCGACACCGTCTTCATCCCGTACCACTGGCCCGTCCCGACGGCCGCGAACGCCCTGACCATCGACGCCCTCGACCCCCGCTCCAAGATCCCCGAGTACAAGGTGTGCGCCGCCCGGGTCGAGGCCGCCGAACGGATCGACGAGGTCCCCGCGCCGCCCACCGCCCCCGGCCGCGAGGCGTACCCGGAGGCCCAGGTCTCCCGCACCGACCCCCTGCCCCCCACGTCCCCGCAGGGCCGTGGCACGGCGGAGAGGAGCTGACCCGCCATGATGGGCCGCACGATCTTCATCGACCCGGGTCGCTGCATCGGCTGCCAGGCCTGCGTCTCCGCCTGCCGCGAATGCGACTCCCACCGCGGCAAATCGATGATCCACCTGGACTACACCGACCCCGGCAAGTCCGTCGCCTCCCTCCCGACCGTCTGCATGCACTGCGAGGACCCCGTCGCCCCCTGCGCCGAGGTCTGCCCCGCCGACGCGATCCTGGTGACCGCGGACGGCGTCGTCCAACAGGCCGACACCTCCCGCTGCATCGGCTGCGCCAACTGCGTCAACGCCTGCCCCTTCGGCGTCCCGAAGATCGACCTCCAGGCGAAGCTGCAGATGAAGTGCAACCTCTGCTACGACCGCACCGCCTACGGGCTGGCTCCCATGTGCGCCACCGTCTGTCCCACCGGCGCCCTCTTCTACGGAACCCTCGAGGAACTCCAGGCCGAGCGCCCCGGCGTCCAGGTCGCCGACTCCTTCGCCTTCGGCGACGTGATGGTCAGCACCGGCGTGGCGATGGTCGTCCCCGCCGACAAGGTCCAGTGGCCGGTCCCCGGGGGACTGCCCGTGGTCGAGATCAATGGAGTGGACGTCCGATGAGCGTCACCGAACAGCCTGCTCCCGCACCCGGCCAGGACCCCGGTGGTGACGCCGCCGCGGAGCAGCTCCGCGACCGGATCAGCGCGGACTCCCTCACCACCCGCCGCGACTACCTGCGGATCGTCGCCACCGTCTCCGGCGGCCTGGCCATCGGCGGTGTGGGCGTCGCCGCCGGCATCCTGCACCGGCACGGCGACAGCGAGACGCCGCCCGAGGCCAAACTGGTCACCGACCGGCTGGAGCCCGGCCAGTCCGTCGCCTTCCGCTACCCCGGCGACGAGGACCGCGCACTGGCCGTACGGCTGGCCGACGGCACCCTCGTCGGCTACTCCGCCGTCTGCACCCACCTCGCCTGCGCCGTGCTCTGGCGCGAGGACCGGGGCCTGGACGGAGAGCTGTACTGCCCCTGCCACGAGGGCGTCTTCGACGTCCGCACCGGCGAGGTGACCGCGGGCCCGCCGCCCCGCCCCCTGCCCATGGTCTTCCTGACCGAGCAGGCCGACGGCAGTGTCTGGGCCGTCGCCACCGCCCGGTCGGGAGAGCCGGCCAAGGACGCCCTGTGCCGGCAGTTCGGCGATTCCCGCCCCGAGACGGCCGGCAGGCTGGGCTGCCCCGGAGCGCATCGCGCCACCGCGAACGAAAGCGGGCGGACGTGAGCGACGCACCCCTGCCTCCGCGCCCCGACTACCACCCGGGGAGCACCCAGCCCCGGCTGAACCGGCCGGTGCACGAGCGGTATCCGCAGATCCGCTCCACCAGCGGCTACGGAGATCCGCGGATCCGGCGCACGGGCCCCGGCCCGGGCGCCGGCACCGAACAGGAGCCGGAACGGTCCTCGAAGCTCAACGCCCGTCTGGCCCTGGCCCTCACCGTGCTCGTCGGACAGCTCTGGGCGCTGACCGTGACCGTCAACGAGTGGATGAAGGGCAACACGGCCACGGCCTGGTGGGGTGCGGGATTCCTGATCCTGTCCTTCCTCGTCGTGATCGCGCTGTGGCGCCTCGACCCGAAGGACCGGTGACCATGTCCATACCCACCCCCACGCCCACCCCGACCGCGGGCCGCTCGCACCGCGCGGAGACCTACAAGCCCGGCGCCACCATCGGCGACTGGCGGCCCGAGGACGAGGGTTTCTGGCAGTCCACCGGCCACAAGGTCGCCCAGCGCAACCTGTGGATCTCGATCCCCGCGCTGATGCTCGGCTTCGTGGTCTGGCAGGTCTGGTCGGTCACCGTGGTCAAGCTCAACGACGTCGGCTTCGGCTTCTCCAAGTCGCAGCTGTTCTGGCTGACGGCCATCCCCGGCATCACCGGCGGTACCTTCCGGATCCTGTACACCTTCATCGGGCCGATCTTCGGCGAGCGGAAGTTCACCGCCTTCAGCACGATCGTCCTGGCCGTTCCGATGCTGTGGCTGGGCTTCGCGCTCCAGGACACCGGTACCCCGTATTGGGAGCTGGCGCTGATCGCGGCCGTCTGCGGCATCGGCGGTGCCAACTTCGCCTCCTCGATGGCCAACATCGGCTTCTTCTTCCCCAAGCGGGAGAAGGGCAGCGCCAACGGCCTCAACGGCGGACTCGGCAACCTCGGCGTGAGCGTGGTCCAGCTGGTCGCCCCGCTGGTGGTCACCGCCGCCGTACTCGGTGCCCCGGCCGGCGGTCCCCAGCACGACGCCAAGAAGAACACCGACATCTGGCTGCAGAACGGCGCCTTCCTCTGGGTGCCGCTGCTGGTGATCATGGCGCTGCTCGCCTGGTTCCTGATGAACGACCTCAAGGTGGCCGCGGCCCCCTTCAGCCGGCAGAAGGTCATCTTCAAGCGCAAGCACAACTGGCTGATGACCTGGCTCTACGTCGGCACCTTCGGGTCCTTCATCGGCTTCGCCGCGGGCCTGCCCCTGCTGATCAAGAACAACTTCGAGACGCAGGGCTACCAGGCCACCACCTATGCGTGGATCGGCCCCTTCGTCGGCGCGCTCATGCGGTGGGCCGGCGGCTGGCTCTCCGACAAGCTCGGCGGCGCCAGGGTCACCCTGCTGTCCTTCGCCGGCATGGCGGCCTCGCTGGTGGTGGTGATCTTCGCGTTGCCGCACAGCGGGGACCAGGGCAGCTTCTGGGCCTTCTTCATCGGCTTCCTGGCGGCCTTCGCCTTCTCCGGCCTCGGCAACGGCTCGACCTTCCGGCAGATCCCGGTGATCTTCCGGGACCAGCACATGCGGGAGGCCGAGGGCAAGGGTTCCCAGGCGCAGGGCGCCGCGCTGAAGCAGTCCGAGATGGAGGCGGGCGCCGTCACCGGCTTCTCCTCCGCCATCGCCGCCTACGGCTTCTTCTTCATCCCCGCGATGTTCGCCGCCATGGCGGTCACGCACGCGCTGTGGATGTTCATCGGCTTCTACGCCACCTGCCTGGCCGTGTGCTGGTGGTTCTACGCCCGCAAGGGCGCCGAGGCCCCCAGCTGAGCGGGGCCGCCCCCGGGGGCGGCCGTACTCTGGAGGCATGAGCACCCCCGCCGCCCCCGACCCGCAGCACGCGCCCGCCGCGGCGCCGAAGCCCAAGCCCCGGCTCGTCTTCGACGACCCGCTGGACCAGCAGTCCTCGGACGACACGGACCGGGGCTGGGGCGAGCGGCCGCCCGCCGGCGGAAGCGCTGCCGATCTGGCCCGCTTCCTCGACGAGAAGCCCCCGCACCACATCTGAGCCGCCGCGACGGCGCCGCCACGGGCAGACCGACCGGCTAGAACTCGTCGCGCGATCCCGGTGCCCCGGGGCCCCCGCCGTTCGCCCCGCGTTGCGCGACCAGCGCGTCCCGGATGTCCTTGAGGACCTCCAGCTCCGTGATCTCCATGGTCTCCTGGACGCCTTCCTTGGCCTTGCGGCGCGCCTCCACCTTGGCGAGGTACTTCGCCATCGGCAGCACCATGAGGAAGTAGACGACGGCCGCGGTGATCAGGAAGGTGAGCGCGGCGTTGAGCACCGAGCCCCAGAGGATCTCGACGCCCGTGGGCTGGCCGCTCGGGTCGAGGCCACAGGGGTCCTTCAGGCACGACTTGTAGACGTCGAGGTTCTTGGTCCCGATGGCTCCCACCAGCGGGCTGATGATGCCCTTGACGATGGAGTTCACGATGTTCGTGAACGCCGCGCCGATGACCACGGCGACCGCGAGGTCCACCACGTTGCCGCGCATCAGGAAGGCCTTGAAGCCCGCCAGGACGCTCTCCTTCTTCTTCTCGCTCACCACTGAGCCTTTCTTCATGTGTGCCGAACACGGAGCCAACGGTTCCGAAAACTACGGCAGTACGGCCACGACGTGTCCAATCGGCCCCTGTCGAGCGGTGACTTGACCGGCCGGGTGTGCGAATCAACACAACGTCACCGCCAGTCGGGCCGTCGCGCCCGCGCCCACCAGGGCCCGCGCGGTGTCCCGGGGCACCGACAGGACCACCAGCGCCCCGCCGTCCCCCGCCCCCACTCCGGGGTCGGCACCGGGGACTTCGGCAACCCGGGCCCCCGCCGCCACCACCCTCGGCGGTCCCGCACGCTCCGCCGCGACCACGTCGACCCGGTCCCCGGGCCGCAGCAGCCGCACCGTCGCCGCGTCGGCGATGCGCACCGGGGCCGACACCATCCGCACCGCCGCGGGCGGAGCCGCTCCCCTGGAGGGCCGTGGCTCCGCAGGCGCGGCTCCCCGCGAGGCCTGCGCCTCCGTCCCGCCGACGGCCAGTGCCGCCGCCGCGACGGCCAGCCCGGCCGCGACGGCCCGCCGCCGGCGCCGCAGGGCCCTGCGCAGCCGGTCGCCGCCCCGCCCGACCCGCAGCGGGGGAAACGGCGGGACGGGGCGCGCGGGGGGACACGTAGAGGTGCACACGGAAGAAGAGGGCGTAGAGGTACGGGACATGAGGGCCACCACCAGTCGGAGTGAGTCGCTGTGCCCGGACCAGGCGCCCGGACACGTCTCACGATCCGCCCTCCCGCCGACGCCCGCTGCGGCCTGTGGGCAATCCCCAGGTTGTGGACAACGCCGTCACCCGCGGGGGTTAGCGCACCGGTGGGCAGTCGCGGCAGCGGCCGGGGGCGGGGGAGCGGAAGGCCCGCTCGCATCCGTCGCAGGTCTGGAAGGGGTCAGGCCGCGGGGTGATGCTGACGGGAGTTCCGTTGGGCAGCGACTGGATGTGGCCCTCGATCGGGATTCTGAGTCCCGGCCGGGGGGGCCGACGTATGGCGGGTTGTGGAGGCGAGCGGCCGGATCCCGCATTTCCGCGCCCCGGCGCCGCCCACCAAACCGCTCCGGCGGCGGAAGCGGCCGGACGCCCCCCGGCCGCGCGCGCGGCTACGGCAGTTCGATGCCGAGGTCCCAGCCGTCGTGGGCGTGCGTGCACAGGCAGTCGCGCGACTCCGTCGACGGGAGGGCGGCCACCGCGTCGAAGAGGACCTCCCGCAGGCGGCCCACGTTCTCGCCGAAGACCCGCAGGACCTCCGTGTGGGACACGCCCTCGCCGGTCTCGGCGCCCGCGTCCAGGTCCGTCACCAGCGCCATCGAGGTGTAGCAGAGCCCCAGCTCCCGGGCGAGGACCGCTTCGGGGTGGCCCGTCATGCCGACCACCGACCAGCCCGCCGCCGCGTGCCAGCGCGACTCGGCGCGCGTCGAGAAGCGCGGCCCCTCGATGACGACCATCGTGCCGCCGTCCACCGGCTCCCACTCCCGCCCCCGGGCCGCCGACAGCGCGACCGACCGCCCCACCGGGCAGTACGGGTCCGCGAAGGTGGTGTGCACGACGTTCGGCACGGTGCCGTCGGGCAGCGGCTCCCCGTCGAAGAAGGTCTGCGCCCGGGACTTCGTACGGTCCACCAGCTGGTCGGGAACGAGGAGGGTGCCCGGGCCGTACTCGGTCCGCAGGCCGCCGACCGCGCACGGGCCCAGCACCTGGCGGACGCCCGCCGAGCGCAGCGCCCACAGGTTGGCCCGGTAGTTGATCTTGTGCGGCGGGACGGTGTGGCTGCGCCCGTGCCGGGGCAGGAAGGCCACCTGCCGGCCGGCCAGCTCACCCACGTACAGGGAGTCGCTCGGAGGCCCGTACGGCGTCTCCACCTGGATCTCGGAGACGTCCTCCAGGAAGGAGTAGAAGCCCGAACCGCCGATGACACCGATCTCTGCGTTCACCATGCCGCCACCCTAACGGGGGACGCGAAAGGCCCCGCTGCCCGGTGGGCGGCGGGGCCGTTCGACGCGGAAGCGTAGAGGCGCGTGGGCGTCAGGCAGCCGAGGTGGAGCTGCTGCCCGCGCTCGACGACGTCGAGGAGGACGAAGCGGCGGGTGCGGCGGCGGCCGTGGGCGTCGACGAGGTCGAGGCGGGCTTCGAGGCAGGAGTGCTGCTCGACGAAGCGCCGCGGCTGTCGTTCCGGTAGAAACCGGAGCCCTTGAAGACGATGCCGACTGCGGAGAACACCTTCTTCAGGCGTCCGTCGCAGCTCGGGCACACGGTCAGCGCGTCATCGGTGAACTTCTGCACGGCCTCAAGGCCCTCACCGCATTCGGTGCACTGGTACTGGTAGGTCGGCACGAATTTCCTCCTGGCACTCTCACTCAATGAGTGCTAACGACGCTCCATGGTGACGTATTCCGGCGGATCAGTCCACCGTCACCGGCACGCGGTGACCCATCCCACGCTCGTTCACCGTGTTCCGGACCGCCTTCGGGGCGGCGGGCGCGGGCGCGGACGCGTTCACGATCCGGCTCGGAGCCTGCGGGGCCAGCTTCGCGCGCAGGGCCAGCAGGGTGACCAGGGCCAGCGCGGTGGCGGCCATCGGCACCAGGAAGCCGTACGAGGAACCGTGCGCGTCCGTCAGGCGGCCGGCCAGGGTCACGGCGACGGCTTGCCCGAAGGCGACCGCTCCGGTCAGCCAGGTGAAGGCCTCGGTGCGCGAGGCGGCCGGGATCAGCTGCTCGATCATGGTGTAGCCGGTGATCAGCGCCGGGGCGATGCACAGGCCGACGACCAGGCCGAGCGCACCCAGCAGGATCGCCGAGTTCGCGGCCCACAGGACCGAGGCCGCGGCGGTGAGGCCGACGTAGCCCAGGATCAGGCGGCGGCGCGGGCCGATCTTCCAGGCGATGGCGCCCATGGCGATGCCGGCGACCATGTTGCCCGCGGCGAAGACGCCGTAGAGCAGGCCGTTGGCGCCCGGGTTGCCGATCTCGTTGGAGAAGGCGGCGAGCGAGACCTGCATGCCGCCGAAGACGGCGCCGATGCCGAGGAAGGCGACGATCAGTACGCGCAGGCCCGGGAAGGACAGGGCGGAGGCGTGCTTCTCGCCGTTCGCCGGGCGGCCGGCCGGCTTGGGCTGGGTGGCGCGCTGCGCGGCGAAGACCAGACCGCCGGCGAGCGTCAGGGTCGCCTCGGTGATCAGGCCCGCCGAGGGGTGGACCTGGGTGCACAGGAAGGTCGCGAGCACCGGGCCGACGACGAAGGTGAACTCGTCGGTGACGGACTCGAACGCGGCCGCGGTCGGCAGCAGCGGGGAGCCCTCCAGCTTGGCGGCCCAGCGGGCGCGGACCATCGGACCGGCCTGCGGGACGGAGGCGCCGGCCGGGACGGCGGCCAGCACCAGCGCCCACAGCGGGGCGCCGAGCAGGGCGAGGCCGGCCAGGGCGCCGACGGAGGCGGTGTGCGTCAGGGCGGACGGAACCAGGACGGCGCTCTGGCCGAACCGGTCGGTGAACTTGCCCATCAGCGGGGCGAACAGCGCCATGGACACACCCGTGACGGCGGTGACGACGCCCGCGGCGCCGTAGGAGCCGGTGGTGTGCTGGACGAGCAGGAGGATGCTGACGGTGAGCATCCCGAAGGGGAGCCGGGCGGCGAAGCCGGGAAGTACGAAGCCCAGGGCGCCGGGGGTGCGCAGGAGCTGCCCGTAGCCGGGGCGGGCGGTGTGGGACGTAGCGGATGTTCCGGTCGTGACCGCGGATGTCACGGCCTTGCCTTTCCGCTGCCTGGTAGAGCGTCCCCGTCTGCGGACGGTACGCCGCCTTGTGAGCGGCCGCACCCGTACATGTGGGAGCCCCGAGAGCTGTCCTCTTGCGCAGAACCGAGTGATACCTGGGCGCCCACTGCGGGGGGAGCCACGGCCGCTTTGCGGTCGCGCCAGCTCTGCGTCAGGCAGAGTTGGTTCGATCTGTTGTGCCTTAATCGTACAGGGGAACCCGCCACCACGCCCTGTGATTGCGCTGACAAGGCATGTCTTCACCTGCGATTAACGGCCCCGTCGGCCCGCGAGACCCGAGTATATGGGCTCAAAAGCGGTCATACGCCACCGAAATTGGCCGAATTAGAACGCTGCTCTAAGCCGGGACTCCACCAGGACGCGTCACCGGCGCGAGCGCGGAGGCCCGCCAGGAGGCCCGCCCGGAAACCCACCCGGAGGCCCGCCCGGCCGCCCGTTCCCACCCGTCCCCAGCCACCCGGCCAGCTTGCCGCCGCGGGCCACCGCGCGCAGCCGCGCCTCGGCCGCGTCCCGTACCGGATCCGTGGCCACCACCAGCAGCTCGTCCCCGCGCCGCAGCACGGTCGACGGCAGCGGTACGAAGCTCTTCCCCTCCCGGACCACCAGCGTGACCGAGGCTCCCGGCGGCAGCCGCAGCTCGCTCACCTCGACGCCGTGCATCCGCGAGGCCGGCGGGATCGCGAAGGACAGCAGGTGCCCGCGCAGCTTCTCCAGCGGCGCCGACTCGATGCCGAGGTCCGAGGCGGTCTCGGCGGTGGCCCCGAGCTCCAGCTTGCGCGCCAGCCAGGGCAGCGTCGGCCCCTGCACCAGCGTGTAGACGACGACCAGCACGAAGACGATGTTGAAGACGCGGTCGCTGCCCTCGATCCCGGACACCATCGGGATGGTCGCCAGGATGATGGGCACGGCTCCGCGCAGGCCGGCCCAGGACATCAGGGCCTGCTCCCGCCAGGGGATCCGGAAGGGCAGCAGGCTGACGAGGACCTCCAGCGGCCGCGCCACCATCGTGAGGACCAGCCCGATGATCACGGCGGGCCAGAAGTCGTGCACCAGCTCGTGCGGGGTGACCAGCAGGCCGAGCAGGACGAACATGCCGATCTGGGCGATCCAGCCGAGCCCGTCCGCGAACCCCCGGGTCGCCGGCCAGTGCGGGAGCTTGGCGTTGCCGAGCATCATCGCGGCCAGGTACACGGCGAGGAATCCGGAGCCGTGGGCCATCGCACCCGCCGCGTACGCCGTCACGGCGATCGCCATCACGGCGATCGGGTAGAGGCCGGAGGCGGGCAGTGCCACGTGCCGCAGTCCGTACGACCCCAGGAAGCCGACGGTCAGGCCGATCGCGGCGCCGATGGCCAGCTCCAGGGCGATCTTGCCGAGCAGGACATACCAGTCGTCGATCGGGCCGACGGTGGAGAAGGCCACGACCAGGATGACGACGGGTGCGTCGTTGAAGCCGGACTCGGCCTCCAGCACGCCCGTTATCCGGGAGGGGAGCGGGACCTTGCGCAGGACGGAGAAGACGGCGGCCGCGTCGGTCGAGGAGACGACCGCGCCGATCAGGAGGGCCTGGCGCCATTCCAGGCCGACCAGGTAGTGCGCTCCCGCGGCCGTGATGCCGACGCTGATCGCGACGCCCACGAGCGAGAGGGCGATCGCGGCCGGCAGGGCCGGTCTGATCTCTTTCCACTTGGTGCCCAGACCGCCCTCGGCGAGGATCACGACGAGTGCGGCATAACCGATGACCTGCGTCAGCTCGGCATTGTCGAATACGACGTTGCCGATGCCGTCCTCGCCCACCGCGATGCCTATGCCGAGGTAGATGAGCAGGCTGGGGAGGCCGCTGCGTGAAGAGATGCGTACCGCCGCGACGGCGACGAGCAGCACGAGCGAGCAGACCAGCAGAAGCTCATTGAGCGTGTGGACAGTCAGCGGGCGACCCTTCCTCACAGCGCGCGGAGATCCGGGGGATCGTTACTCCAGCGGCAGGTTCGGCACGTAGTTCGTTACCTTACCTAATCTTTGACGTTCCCTTTACGTGCTAGCCACATTGTGAAACGCCCGTTCGTCCCTGTCCTCGCCAGCTCCACCCCTGGCGGATCAACGAGCCGGGTCCTGCGCCTATGGTTGCTCCCAGCACTCCCAGGACCACCCTGCCCCTCTAAGGACAGCGATGCCCGCCAACGAAACCGCTCCTTCCGTCAAGAAGAAGGGACGACGTGCCCGTCTGATCGTGCTCGTGCTGGTCCTGGCGCTCTTCGCGGGCCTCGGCTACGGGGCGTACTGGAGCGTGGACGGCGTGCGCGCCTCCTTCCCCCAGACGACCGGCTCCCTCAAGGTGCCGGGGCTCACCGGGACCGTCGACGTCAAACGCGATGCCCACGGCATCCCGCAGCTCTACGCCGACAACGACGACGACCTCTTCCGCGCGCAGGGCTTCGTCCACGCGCAGGACCGGTTCTGGGAGATGGACGTACGCCGCCACATGACCTCCGGGCGGCTCTCGGAGATGTTCGGCGCCGGCCAGGTCGAGACCGATGCCTTCCTGCGCACGCTGGGCTGGCGCCAGGTCGCGCAGGCCGAGTACGACAACAAGCTCTCGCCGGAGACCAAGAAGAACCTCCAGTCCTACGCCGACGGGGTCAACGCGTACCTGAAGGGGAAGTCCGGCAAGGACCTCTCCGTCGAGCACGCCGCCCTCAAGCTCAGCGACGGCTACCAGCCCGAGCAGTGGTCGCCGGTGGACTCGGTGGCCTGGCTCAAGGCGATGGCCTGGGACCTGCGCGGCAACATGCAGGACGAGATCGACCGCGCGCTGATGTCGAGCAAGCTCACGCAGGCGCAGATCGACGAGCTCTACCCGCCCTACCCCTTCGACCGGAACAAGCCGGTCGTCGACGGCGGCAAGATCGAGGGCGGCAAGTACGCACCCCAGGGATCCGGCGGCTCCGCCTCCACGGGCGGCACCGGCTCGGGCAGCGGCAGCGGCACCGGCAGCGGCTCGGGCAGCGGCACCCCCATGGGCTCCCAGGCCTCCGCCACGACGGGCGGCGGCAACGGCAACGGCACCGGCCTCGCCGACAACGCCACCGCCCAGGGCGCGGCCGTCGGCCTGCGCACCCAGCTGACCTCCCTGGCCAAGACCCTGGACGAGATCCCCGCGATCCTCGGCCCCAACGGCAGCGGCATCGGATCGAACTCCTGGGTGATCTCGGGCCGCTACACGACCACCGGCAAGCCGCTGCTCGCGAACGACCCGCACCTGTCGCCGCAGCTCCCCTCGGTCTGGTACCAGATGGGCCTGCACTGCCGCACGGCCTCGGCCCAGTGCCAGTACGACGTGTCCGGCTACACCTTCTCCGGCATGCCCGGCGTGATAATCGGCCACAACGCCGACATCGCCTGGGGCATGACCAACCTCGGTGCCGACGTCACCGACCTCTACCTGGAGCAGGTCAAGCCCGAGGGCTACGTCTACGACAACAAGGTGGTCCCCTTCACCACGCGTGACGAGGTCATCAAGGTCGCGGGCGGCGCCAGCAAGAAGATGACCGTCCGCATCACCAACAACGGCCCGCTCGTCTCCGACCGCAGCGACGGGCTCGCCGAGGTCGGCTCCCGCGCCCCCGTCGCCAGCTCCGCGCCCGACCGCGGCAACGGCTACGCCGTCGCTCTGCGCTGGACCGCCCTGGAACCGGGCAAGTCGATGGACGCGGTCTTCAAGCTGAACAAGGCCAAGGACTTCAACGAGTTCCGCAAGGCCGCCGCCGACTTCGAGGTCCCCTCCCAGAACCTGATCTACGCCGACGGCAAGGGCGTCAACGGCAACATCGGCTACCAGGCCCCCGGCCGGATCCCGGTGCGCGGCGCCGGCGACGGCCGGATGCCCGCGCCCGGCTGGGACTCCAAGTACGCCTGGAAGACCGACAAGGCCGGCAACGTCGAGTACATCGCGCAGAACGAACTGCCCTACGAGTCCAACCCCTCCCGCGGCTACATCGTCACCGCCAACCAGGCGGTCGTGGAGAGCGGCACCGGGGCCGGCAAGTACCCGTACCTGCTGACCACCGACTGGGGCTACGGCGCCCGCAGCCAGCGGATCAACGACCTCATCGAGGCGAAGATCAAGGACAGCGGCAAGATCTCGACCGACGACATGCGCGCCATGCAGATGGACAACAGCAGCGAGATCGCCGCGCTGCTCACCCCGATGCTGGCCAAGATCGAGGTCTCCGACCCGGACGTGCGCTCCGCCCAGAAGCTCCTGGAGGGCTGGAACTACACCCAGGAGAACGACTCGGCCGCCGCCGCCTACTTCAACGCGGTCTGGCGCAACATCCTCAAGCTGGCCTTCGGCGACAAGATGCCCAAGGAGCTGCGGATCCAGGGCAGCTGCATGAACGTCCGCGCCGACAGCAGCGGTCCGGCCGACGAGCTGGCCGAGGTGGTCCGCGAATGCGGCAGCCGCGGCGACGACTCGGCGCAGCCGGACGGCGGCGACCGCTGGTTCGAGGTGGTCCGCCGCCTGGCCAAGGACGAGAAGTCGCCGTGGTGGAGCGCGCCCAAGAAGGGCTTCGCCCAGCCGGCGACCACCACCCGCGACGAGCTGTTCGCCCGCGCCATGGAGGACGCCCGCTGGGAGCTGACCGCCAAGCTCGGCAAGGACCAGTCCACGTGGAGCTGGGGCCGGCTGCACCAGCTCACGCTGAAGAACCAGACGATCGGCACCGAGGGCCCCGGCTTCATGCAGTGGCTCCTCAACCGCGGCCCGTGGAACCTGGGCGGCGGCGAGGCCACCGTCAACGCCACCGGCTGGAACGCCTCCAGCGGCTACGGGGTCACCTGGGTGCCGTCGATGCGGATGGTCGTGAACCTCAACGACCTCGACAAGTCCCGCTGGATCAACCTGACGGGCGCCTCCGGGCACGCGTACAACGCGCACTACACGGACCAGACGACGATGTGGGCCAAGGGCGAGCTGCTGGACTGGCCGTTCGGCAAGGACGCCGTGGACAAGGCGACGGTCGACACCCTGACCCTCAAGCCCTAGCCAGAGCCTGCCGCTAGAAGCGCAGCACCCCGGAAGGGGTGGCGACCGCCTGGACGGGGTGGTCGTGCGGTTCCTCCGGGACCCGCGCGACCACCTCGTCGTCGTAGAGGAGCACCACCAGGGCCGGATGGGCCCCGGCGCGCTCCAGCCGCTCCAGGACCCGGTCGTACGAGCCCCCGCCGCGGCCCAGGCGCATCCCGCGGCCGTCCACCGCGAGCCCGGGCAGCAGCACGGCGTCGGCCGCGGTCACCGCGTCCGGCCCGAGCGCCGGGCCGGTGGGCTCCAGGAGCCGCATCTTTCCCGCGTGCGCGGTCTCGGCGAGGCTCTGCGGGCCCTCGTACGCCGCCCAGTCGAGGTCGTTGTCGGGCAGCAGCAGGGGCAGCAGCACCCGCTTTCCGGCCGCGCGCAGGGCGTCGAGCAGGGCGCGGGTGCCGGGTTCCGTGCCGACGGAGACGTACGCCGCCACCGTTCGGGCAGCGGCCAGTTCGGGCAGCCCGAGGGCCGTGACGGCCAGCGCCTCGGCCGCCGCGCGGCAGGCGTCGGGGGACAAGGCGCGGCGGGCGGCGAGGAGTTCCCGGCGCAGTCGAGCCTTCCTGGAAACGGGATGCGGATTCTCTGTCACAGCGGATTCAAATATCCTCGGGAAATCGGCACATAAGCGGACCTACCTACCGCGATCTGGCCTGGCGTTCGGCAGGACCCACTATCGTTCGGGGCATGACTATGTTGCACCCCGTGATCAAGAAGGCCGTGATTCCGGCTGCGGGCCTCGGCACTCGCTTCCTTCCGGCGACCAAGGCGACCCCGAAGGAAATGCTTCCCGTTGTGGACAAGCCGGCCATTCAGTACGTGGTCGAGGAGGCCGTGGCGGCCGGGCTCGACGACGTCCTCATGATCACTGGGCGTAACAAGCGCGCTCTGGAAGACCACTTCGACCGGAACTACGAGCTCGAGTCCGCCCTCACCGCCAAGGGCGACGACGACCGGCTGAAGAAGGTCCAGGAATCCAGCGACCTGGCCACCATGCACTACGTCCGCCAGGGCGACCCCCGCGGCCTCGGCCACGCCGTGCTGTGCGCCGAGCCGCACGTCGGCCGCGAGCCCTTCGCCGTCCTGCTCGGCGACGACCTCATCGACCCGCGCGACCCGCTGCTGCGCCAGATGTCCGACATCTACGCCCGCACCGGCGGCACCGTCATCGCGCTCATGGAGGTCGACCCGGCCAACGTGCACCTGTACGGCTGCGCCGCCGTCGAGGCCACCGACGAGGACGACGTGGTCCGCATCACCGGCCTCGTCGAGAAGCCGGAGCCCGCGGACGCACCCAGCAACTACGCGGTCATCGGACGCTACGTCCTCAACCCCGCGATCTTCGACATACTGCGGGAGACCGAGCCGGGCCGCGGTGGGGAGATCCAGCTCACCGACGCCCTGCAGAAGCTGGCCGCCGACGAGACCATCGGCGGCCCGGTGCACGGAGTGGTCTTCCGGGGCCGCCGCTACGACACGGGCGACCGCGGCGACTACCTGCGGGCCATCGTCCGCCTCGCGTGCGAGCGCGAGGACCTGGGCCCGGAGTTCCGCACCTGGCTTCACCGTTACGTCACGGAGGAGATGTAGCACCTTGAGCAGTTCCGCACCGCAGGATCCACGACCCGCGGGCGGCCACCGCCTGTGGTCCGTGGACGAGCACCTCGCGGACGTCCTCGCCACCGTCCGGCCGCTGGAGCCCATCGAGCTCCAGCTGCTCGACGCCCAGGGCTGTGTCCTGGTGGAGGACGTCACCGTGCCCGTCGCCCTCCCGCCCTTCGACAACAGCTCCATGGACGGCTACGCCGTCCGTACGGCCGACGTCCAGGGCGCGAGCGAGGAGTTCCCCGCGGTGCTGACGGTCATCGGGGACGTCGCGGCGGGCAGCGGTGAGCTGCCCACCGTGGGCCCCGGCGAGGCCGCCCGCATCATGACCGGCGCCCCGCTGCCGCCCGGCGCGGAAGCCGTCGTACCGGTCGAGTGGACCGACGGCGGCACGGGCGGCGGCGCGGCCTCGGGGATGACCCCGGCCAGTGCCGCCCCGGAGGGCGCGGGCGGCGAGGTGCGGGTGCACCGTCCCGCCGAGGCCCGGGCCCACGTCCGCTCCCGCGGCAGCGACGTCCAGGCCGGAGACCTGGCCCTGGCGGCCGGGACGGTCCTCGGACCGCCGCAGATCGCCCTGCTGGCCGCCATCGGGCGGGGCACCGTACGCGTGCGGCCGCGTCCGCGCGTGGTCGTCCTGTCCACCGGCAGCGAGCTCGTCCAGCCGGGTGAGGCGCTGGTCTCCGGGACGATCTACGACTCCAACAGCTTCGCGCTGGCCGCGGCCGCGCGGGACGCGGGGGCGATCGCCTACCGGGTCGGCGCCGTCGCGGACGACGCCGACACCCTGCGCGCCACCATCGAGGACCAGCTGATCCGGGCCGACCTGCTGGTCACCACGGGCGGCGTCAGCGTCGGCGCCTACGACGTGGTCAAGGAGGCGCTGTCCTCCGTGGGCTCGGGCGGCGCGGCCGCCGAGGACGTCGCCGGCGGCGGGATCGACTTCCGCAAGCTCGCCATGCAGCCCGGCAAGCCGCAGGGCTTCGGCACGATCGGCCCGGACCACACCCCGCTGCTGGCGCTGCCCGGCAACCCGGTGTCCTCGTACGTCTCCTTCGAGCTGTTCGTGCGCCCCGCGATCCGGGCGCTCATGGGCCTGCCGGAGTCCGAGGTGGGCCGTCCGTCGGTACGGGCGGTGCTCAAGGCCGACAAGGCGCTGGGCTCCCCGGCCGGCCGCCGGCAGTTCCTGCGCGGCAAGTACGACGCCGAGAGCGGAACGGTCAGCCCGGTCGGCGGATCGGGCTCGCACCTGATCGCCGCACTGGCCCACGCCGACTCGCTGATGGTCGTACCGGAGGACGTCACCTCGGTGGAGCCGGGGAGCGAGCTGGAAGTGGTCCTGCTCGGCTGAAGTCCGGCCGGTGCGGGTAGCGTGTGTCGCACCACACAGGCCCCCCGGGCCCAGAGCGGAGCGGCACAGCGATGAGTACCGAGAGCAGGCTCACCCACATCGACGAGGCCGGCGCGGCCCGGATGGTCGACGTCTCGGAGAAGGACGTCACCACCCGGACGGCACGCGCCAGCGGGCGGGTACTCGTCTCCCCCCGGGTGATCGAGCTGCTGCGCGGCGAGGGCGTCCCCAAGGGCGATGCCCTCGCCACCGCGCGGATCGCCGGGATCATGGGCGCGAAGAAGACCCCCGACCTGATCCCGCTCTGCCACCCGCTGGCCGTCTCGGGAGTGAAGGTCGACCTGAAGGTCGCCGAGGACGCCGTCGAGATCCTCGCCACCGTCAAGACGACCGACCGTACGGGCGTCGAGATGGAGGCCCTGACGGCCGTCGCCGTCGCCGGGCTCACCGTGATCGACATGGTGAAGGCCGTCGACAAGGGCGCGGTCATCACGGACGTGCGGGTGGAGGAGAAGACCGGCGGCAAGTCCGGCGACTGGGCGCGCTCGTGAACGCCCCGCGCGGCGGCGAGGTGCACAGCCACAGCCACGGCCACGGCCACGGTCACCCTGCGGAGGCTGTACCCGGGGCACCCGTACCCGTACCCGCTGCCGCGGGCAGGGCGCTGGTGGTCACGGCCTCGAACCGGGCCTCGCAGGGCGTGTACGCCGACAAGGGCGGCCCGCTGCTGGCCGAAGCGCTGGAGAAGCTCGGTTTCGCGGTGGACGGCCCCCGGGTCGTCCCCGACGGCGATCCCGTCGAGCAGGCGCTGCGGGAGGGCGTGGCCGCCGGGTACGACGTCATCCTGACCACCGGCGGCACCGGGATCTCGCCGACGGACCGCACCCCGGACGCCACGGCGCGGGTGCTGGACTACGAGGTTCCGGGCATCCCGCAGGCCATCCGCGCCGAAGGGCTGGCGAAGGTGCCGACCGCGGCCCTGTCCCGGGGCCTGGCGGGCGTGGCCGGACACACGCTGATCGTCAACCTGCCGGGTTCGACGGGCGGGGTGCGCGACGGCCTCGCCGTGCTGTCCCGGATCCTGCCGCACGCGGTGGACCAGATCCGCGGCGGCGACCACCCCAGACCGGGGGAGCCCGCGGAGCCTTCCGGGAGCACGAGCTGAACAGCCCCTCGTGGCCGGTCGTCCTGACGGACGGAGACGTCACGCTCCGGCCGATAAAGCTGCGGGACCAGAAGGCGTGGCGCGAGGTCAACCGCCGCAACCGCGAGTGGCTCCGGCCGTGGGAGGCCACGATCCCGCCGCCCGCGCCGTGGGGGCCGGTGATCCAGCGGCCGACGTACCGCCAGATGGTCCGCCACCTGCGGGCGGAGGCGAACGCGGGTCGCATGCTGCCGTTCGTCATCGAGTACCAGGGCCGTCTCGTCGGGCAGCTGACGGTCGCCGGGATCACCTGGGGTTCGATGTGCGCGGGCCACATCGGCTACTGGGTGGACCGCGAGGTCGCGGGCCGCGGTGTGATGCCGACGGCGGTCGCGCTCGCGGTGGACCACTGCTTCGGGAAGGTCGGTCTGCACCGCATCGAGGTCTGCATCCGCCCCGAGAACGGTCCGAGCCGTCGGGTGGTGGAGAAGCTCGGCCTGCGCGAGGAGGGCCTGCGGCCGCGCTACCTGCACATCGACGGGGCCTGGCGCGACCACCTCGTCTACGCGGTCACGGCGGAGGAGGTTCCGGAAGGGCTGCTGAGGCGATGGCACCGGGCACGCCACGCACAGTCCCCGCCGAAATGAAGAAACGAATATCCGTTCGAATTAAGACTCGCACGGAACCGATTCGCCCATAACCTGATCCGAAGAGTCACAAAAAAAGTCCGTGATATCAGCGAGATCGCGCGACACACCGGCCCAATTGGCCGATCCCCCCGCCCGTACCCCTCTACGGTGTGAGGTGTGAGCAGCAGCGGCCTCATCTACGCAGTCATTGTCGGGGCCTGGGCCGCCTACTTGGTGCCCATGTGGCTCCGGAGGCAGGACGAGCTGAACGAAGCCCGTCCGACGGAACGCTTCTCCACTGCCATTCGGCTGCTTTCCGGCCGGGCGGGAATGGAGCGCCGTTACGCCAAGGGACTGCGTGAGCGCGGTGACGAGCAGGCGGAGCCCCAGCCCCACGCGGACCCGGACGCCGCGACGGAAACGGTGAATTCCGTTGACGCCGACGCCCGGGCCGTCGTCGTGCCCCCGACCAGGGCGGAGCCGAGACCGGCCGCCGCCGAGCGGGAGCAGCGCGCGGAGCGGGCCCGGCGCGAACAGCGCCTCCAGGTCCTCGCGCGCCGCCGCCGCACCACCGCGCTCCTGTTCCTCGTCTTCACCCTCGGCGCGGTCGTCGCCGCGGTCGGCGGGCTGCGCTTCCTGTGGGCTCCGGCCGTGCCCGCCCTCCTGCTGAGCGCGTACATCGTGCACCTGCGGGTCCAGGAGCGCCGGCGCTACGAGTTCACGATGGACCGGCGCCGCGCCGAGGCCGCCGCGCGGCACCTGCGGGAGAACCGCCAGCGCCGCCGCGAGCCCGAGACCGGTGCCGCGGGCACCGAACCGGACCCCGCCCCACCGGTCTCCCCGCAGGAGGCCGGACGGCGCGCGCTGGTCGAGCAGACCGACCACGCCGAGTGGGTGGACCAGCAGCGCGAACGCGAACGCGGCCCCGCCCGCGGTGACAGCTGGGAGCCCGTCCCGGTGCCGCTGCCCACGTACGTGACGGCCCCGGTCGCCCCGCGCGCCACCGGCCCGGCGACCCCGGACGCCTGGAGCGCCACCCGCTCCAGCACGGCCGAGCCGACGGAGCCCCGCCTGCGCGCCCAGCCCGCGGTCCCGGCCCCGAAGCAGGAGACGAAGCCCCCGACCACCCCGCGCCCGCGCGGCCGCGACCGGGGCCGCACCCCGCTGTTCGACCAGTACGAGAACGAGGACCGCCCGCGCGCTGCGAACGAGTGATCGGTGACCTGCGCGGACGCTCCCGGATACGCGTTTTGGAGCACCCGCGCGGGGATGCTAATGTTTCACACGTCGCAAGGGCCTGTGGCGCAGTCTGGTAGCGCACCTCGTTCGCATCGAGGGGGTCTGGGGTTCAAATCCCCACAGGTCCACAGACGACAGTTCTCGAGTAGCTCTCGAGAATCGTCACGAGATCCCGCTCAGCCGAAAGGCTGGGCGGGATCTCGGCGTTTCCGGGGTGGATGCGTCCGAGGCGGCCCGATCGGGCAGTTGGGGCTTCCGCAGCTAGCATCCGCCTGTGAACGCCGAGCCCCGACCCATCATCGATCCCCCACTTCCGCCGGGGCGGATGATCACGTCCGATGAGGGAGACGGGGACGCGCAGCCCCTATGGCTCAGTGACGGCCCGGCCACGGGCGAGCTGTGGACGCGGCTGTACGCCGAACACACGCGGACTGGTCTGTGGCCGCTGCTGCTTGACTCGCCGGATCCGAACGATGGCCCATTCCGCCCGTGGGGAACTGGGGAGATCTTCCCCGAGCAGATGTCCTCGCCGGCAAGCCACGACCCTGCCCGCCTCCTCGCACACTGGTGGGCGACCCATACGGCCGTCGACGAACACGACGACATGCTCGACAACGACAGGCGCCTCGCTGTCACGGCTCCGTTCGGACAGACCTGGCCCGGCCTCGCGCCCAGCCGGGAGACGGCAGCCAACCCCGACCATCTGGCCTCGGAGTACGCGCGGGCGTTCCTCGCCGACCGCCCACACACACGTCTGGGGCTGGTCGCGGCACCATCCGGTGCGGAGGCGCTGGCTGTCGTGGGCTGGGACGGACCCTGCAACCACGACAACGACACCGCGAAGTTCTCCGCCGTCCTCCGTGACTGGGAACACCGCTTCGGCGCCCGTGTCGTCGCCGTCGGGTCGTCCACGCTCCACCTCAGCATCGCCGCGCCACCGGCGGACGAGCACGAGGCCCTTCTGGTCGCGGCAGAGCACTTCGCCTTCTGCCCGGACAACATCTGGCAGGGCAGCCGACCGTACACACTGGCCGCGTACGCCGAGGGGATCACCGGCGTCCACAACTGGGACTTCTGGTGGGACTGATCGGCCGGAACGGAGACGCCCGGTGATTTTGGAGCGGCGAAGCAGGTGGTGGCGTCCGGCGCTGGGCGGCGGGGTGGCCGTGCTCACCGCGCTGGTGGGCGGGTGCTCGGCGGCGGGGAATGGCGCCCCGGCGGCGGACCGGTCATCGGGGCACGTGTCGCACTGGGAGGGACTGCAGGACGACTCGACGACCGTACGAGCCGGGCCTGCCTCAGCGGCGTCGACTGAGGGGCGGTGTACTCGCGGGTTAACCCCGTGGCGTTACCCCAGGTCGGCGCGGCTAAACTCCGCCTGCCCGTAACTCCCGTGAGCGTCACCGGGGTCGGGTCTGCTTGGACTGGGGGGTTCATGAGTTTGCTGCCCATTGGCAGAAGAGCGGGCAGGAGACGGGGGAGAGGCCGTGGGGCCGTTGCCGCCGGTGCTCTGCTGCTCGCCGTACTGACCGCGGTCAGCGGCCAGGGCGGATCCGCGTTCGCCGCTGCCGCGCCGCCCGAGGCCGCCGCCTCGGCGCAGGCCGAGCCGGCCGCACCGGCCCCGTCCGGGCCCAAGGCCCCGCCGAAGGCGGACCCGAAGGCCGACCGCGAGGCCGCCGTGCGGGCGCTCGCGGAGAGCGGCGTGGCAGAGGCCTGCCCGGCGGCCCTCGCGCCGCACACGACCGTCACCTGCACGGTCGACCCGTACAAGACCGCCTCCTTCGCGCTGACGCTGCCGCAGCAGAAGGACGTGGTGCTGTACCAGGTCATCCACGCGCGGTGGGCCCACTACAGGCTGGTCGCGCCGGACGGCACCGCCGTCGCCTGCGAGAACGTCCTCGGCAGCGGCTCCGCGGGCGGCGCCATGCGCTGCTCCACGGGCACGGCGGGCACGTACAAGCTGGAGGTCACGGACTCCTACGGCATGGAGAACGCCATCTCCGTGTCGTACGTCCCGCTGCTCTCCTCCACCGCCTGCAAGACGGTCGGCGCCGCCGACCGCAAGCTCGGCGCCCCGACCGTGTTCCACGGTTCCCTGGCCGCCGGCTCGGCGGGGGACTGCTACACGCTGGACCTGGCCGCGAACGACGTGCTGCGCACGCACGCTTCCACCTACCGGGTGCTGCAGACGGTCTACGACGCCGCCGGCAAGGAGATCTGCACCTCGCGGAGCCGTGAGGGCGACACGCTCGACTGCAAGCTCACGGGCACCGCGCCGTACCGGATGTCGGTGCTGCAGGGCTCAGGGGCTGCCGAGGAGTACGACGTCACCGCTGCCCGGCTCTCCAAGGCGGAGGGCTGCGCGGTCGTCGAGCCGCAGGCGTTCGGGTCCGCCCCGGACCTCAGCTCGGCGGCGCGCTGCCGGATCCTGCGGGTGGCCGGCGCCGGACTCCACAGCTTCGGGCCGGTCTCGGCCACCGGCACCCCCTACGGCGGGCTGTACACCTCCGACGGCACCGCGCTGGGCACCACCTGCTCGCAGGGTGCCTGTGAGCTGGCCCAGGGCGACTACACCTGGGCGGTCGACCCCCGCAGCGCCGACGCGGGTGCCTTCGGCATGGCCTTCTACTCCGCCAAGGAAACCCGGGGCTGCACCGCCACCCACGACAACGGCCTGGTGGCCGGAGCCGCGACCGGCACCTTCGGCGGGCCCGGGCAGCGCCTCTGCCTGACCCTGCCGACCGCCACGGGCAAGGGCGTCTACCTGCTCAACCGGCCGCCGGCCGAAGGCACCAGCACCGGAGCGAAGGTCTACGACGCGTCGGGCGTCCAGCAGTGCGACAACGAGGGTTACGGGTACCGCGTCTGCAAGCTGACCGGCACCGCCCCGTTCCGCGCGGTGCTCAGCGGCGACGCGTCCAAGGCGTTCGGGCTGGTCATCCACCGGACCGAAGAGGCCGCGGGCTGCACCGCCTGGCGGCAGACCGGATTCGACGGCACGTGGGGAGCCGAGGCCTCGCTCTCCCCGGAGGTGCGTCACGTCTGCCTGAGCGTGCCGGCGAACGGGCACTCCACGGCTGAGATGCTCGACTACGCCAATCTCGCCAACAGCGTCAACGCCTCGGTCCAGCTGGTCGATCCGGCAGGCACCGTGGCGTGCAACACGGCCGGCGGCTCCACCACGATATGCCCGCTCACCGCCGGTGTTCCGTACACCGCGATGCTGCTCGCTTCGGGGTGGCAGCCCGACACGTACAAGCTGGTCCGGCGCGATGTCTCGGCGACCGCGAACTGCACCGTCCCGGCTTCGACGAAGGTGGGCGGCCAGTCCGCGCCCTTCGACCTGACCTCGGCGCTCGACGCCCGCTGCGTCCGGGTCACGGGGGCCGCCTCGGACAAGTTCTGGCTGAGCTCGCGCACCCTCGGGGACGCGCGTTACGAGCCGTCCACCCTGCTGATGGTCGTGGACGCCGCCGGCAAGTACGTCTGCCGGCAGTGGGGCGTCTCGTGCCGGGTCACCGGCTCCACCTCGTACGTCGCGATCGTTCTCGCCTCCGGCTACAAGGACAAGCCGATCCACACCAACGTGGACACCTGGAAGGTCGGCACCGCGGCGGGGTGGGCACCGGAGTGCACCGCCAACCAGATCTCCGTCGACGGTTTCCCGGTGCGCAGCGGCACGCTCACCGAGGCCTCGAGCGGTTACTGCGCGGTGATCGACATGAAGCCCTCGCAGGCCTTCAACGTCGTCGGCACGAGCAGCGTCACGACGTACCCGCAGACCCCGGCCATCGACCTGGTGAGCGGTTCCCTGTGGACGAGCACCAGCATGGAGTACCAGTGCGGCAGCTCGTACGGGGTGTTCGGCGCCCGGTGCCAGGCCGGCCACAGCGTCGCCCCCGAACGGGTCGTCCTGATGCTGAGCGCGGCCAAGACGGCCACTCCGGTCGAATACAGCATGCAGGGGATCTGCGACAGCGGATGCACCCGCCCGCCGAACCCGCTGCCGACGTCGATCAGCCCCGCCACCGGCGCCGCCGGGACGCAGACCCAGGCCGTCATCCGCGGTACCGGGCTCACCCTGGGCACCAAGGTGGAGCTGAAGTCCGGCAGCACGGACGACAAGCTCATGAAGCCCGTCTCCGTCAACGCCGACGGCACCGCGCTGACCGTTCTGGTCGACACCAACGGGCTGACGGCCGGCACGTACGACGTCATCCTCGACGGCATCGGGTACACCAGCGGCGTGCCCTCCCCGGGCTACCTCCCCAAGGCGTACACGGTGACGGCCGCGGCGACGCCGGCGAAGAGCCGGTTCGTGCCGGTCACGCCGTCGCGGTTCCTGGACACGCGGGACGGCACCGGGGCGACCAAGGCCCGGGTCGGTCCCGGTGGGGTCGTCACTCTGCAGGTCGCGGGTGTGAAGGGCGTTCCGGCGACCGGGGTGACCGCGGTCGTGATGAACGTGACCGCCGTCCACCCGACCGAGGCCGGGCACGTGATGGTGTACCCCAACGGGCAGCCGAAGCCGGCGGTGTCGAACCTCAACTTCGCGGCGGGGCAGATCGTCCCCAACCTGGTGACCGTCCCGGTCGTCAACGGGAAGGTGGACCTGCGCAACAACGCCGGGTACGTCGACCTGATCGCCGACGTCACCGGGTACTACACCGGCAAGGCCGACACGGGATCGGCGCTGACGCCGATCACGCCGTCGCGGTTCCTGGACACGCGGGACGGCACCGGGGCCACCAAGGCCCGGGTCGGTCCGGGTGGTGTGGTCGCGCTTCAGGTGGCCGGTGTGAAGGGCGTTCCGGCGAGCGGGGTGACGGCGGTCGTGATGAACGTGACCGCCGTGAACCCGACGGAGGCCGGGCACGTGACCGTCTACCCGAACGGGCAGGCGGCGCCGGGGGTGTCGAACCTCAACTTCACCGCCGGGCAGGTCGTGCCGAACCTGGTGACGGTGCCGGTGGTGAACGGGAAGGTGGACCTGCGCAACAACTCGGGTTCGGTGGATCTCATCGCCGACGTCACGGGCTACTACTCGGCCACCGGGTCGACGTTCTCGGCCGGTTCGCCGGTACGGCTGCTCGACACCCGGGACGGGACCGGCGCCCGCGCCGGGGCCGTGGGCCAGGGGGGCATCGTCAGCCTGCAGGTCGCGGGGGTCGAGGGCGTGCCGCTGAGCGGGGTGACGGCGGTGGTCCTCAACGTCACCGTCACCAACCCCACGCAGGACGGTCACCTCATCGTCCAGCCGCACGGGGTCGCACGTCCCAACGTGTCGAACCTCAACTTCCTGGCCGGGCGGACCGTCTCGAACCTGGTGGTCGTCCCGGTCGTCGACGGGCGGGTGACCTTCTACAACAACACCGGTTCCGCCGACGTGATCGCCGACCTGAACGGCTGGTTCACCGCCTGACGGACCCGTACGCACACCGAGGGGCCCGTCCGATCTCGCGATCGGGCGGGCCCCTCGTCCGTGGTGGTGGGGGGGCGCACGGCTACGCCGGCGTGGATGATCCGTGCCGGGAAGACGCGCGCCGTGCGAGAAGGAGCAGCGTCACCGGGACGAGGCCGAGCAGGAAGCCGGAGGGCTCGAGGATCCAGGCGCCGAGGAGGACCCATGCCCCCAGGGCCCAGCCCAGGTAGGGCGGGATCTCCTGGCCGGTGCGGGCCATCCGCGTGACGAGCAGTCCGAGCAGGATCAGGGGTACGGCGAAGCTGCCGGGCAGGGCCCAGAACCCGCTCAGCGAGGCGGCGTTGGAGGGGTCCTCGATGGCGGCCGTCCCGTGCAGTTCGCCGCCCAGCCAATCGCCCCATCTCGACCAGGTCCTGACGGTGAGGAAGGCGATGTGCACGACGCCGATCACCACCGTGCTGCGCCCCGCCCAGAGGGTCAGGGTGCGGGCGCGGGCCGCAGCGGCGGGAGCGGGCTTATTTACGGTACTACCAGTTCCGATACTCATAGTTCCCTATCGTGGACCCATGCAGCCTTCGAAGCAACCCCCCGGCCGGCCGCGGGACAGCCGCGTGGACGACGCGATCCGCGACGCGGTACGCGAGTTGGTGGCGGACGCGGGATACGCCGCACTGACCATGGACGCCGTGGCCGCCAAGGCGCGCGTGGGCAAGGCGGCCATCTACCGGCGCCACGCCTCCCGCGGCGAACTGGTCTTCGCCGCGCTCGTGCACGGGCGGGAACCGCAGCCGCTGCCGGACACGGGAACACTGCGCGGGGACCTCACCGCGCTCGCCCACCTGACCCTGGAGGTCTTCTCCGACCCGGTCGTCGCCGCCGCGACCCCCGGCCTGCTCGCCGACCTGAAGCAGCAGCCCGACATCGCCGCGCGCTTCCAGGAGACCTTCATCGCCGGAGAGCGCGCCGAGGTGGCGGAGCTGCTGGAACGGGCCTTCGCGCGCGGCGAACTGGCCGCGCCGCCGGACCCCGCGCTCGTCCATGCCGCGGTACTAGGCACCGTGTTCGCCTGGGTGTTCCTCCTGGCCCAGCCCCCCAGCCCGGCCCTCGCGCCGCGCATCGCCGCGATGGCCGTGGCGGCGTGCGGAGAATGGAGCCATGACGATCACTGATGAGCCGGACGGTGCGACGGCGCAGGCGTGGGCCGCGCTCGGCGGGGCGCCGGAGCTCGCGGGGCGGGTGCGGTACCGCGGGGCGCCGGGGCTGGGGCAGGGGCCGCTGCCGGTACGCGAGTTGGCGCGGGCCACGGTCGGGGCGTGCGCGCTGGCCGCGGCGGAGCTGGCCGCCGTACGGGCCGGGGGTGGCGTGGCCGACGCCGTCCCGGCCGTCGTGGACGAGGGCGCCGTCGCGACGGCCTTCGTCAGCGAGCGGCACCTGCGGGTGCGGGGGCGGGAGCCGGTGAACTTCGCGCCGCTGTCCGGCTTCTGGCGGGCGGCGGACGGCTGGGTGCGCACCCACGCCAACTACCCGCACCACGAGGCCGCGCTGGTACGGGCCCTGCGGCTGCCGTCCGCGACGCCGGAGGCGGTACGGGACGCGGTGGCGGGCCGGACGGCCGTCGAGGTGCAGGAGCGCGCGTACGGGGAGGGCGGGCTCGCGGTCGCCGTGGCGGGGGAGTACGGGGACCCGCGGCCGCTGGTCGAGACCGTACGGGAGTCCGGGGCGACGGGCCGGACGCCGGGGCCGGCCCCCACGGGGCTGCCCGCGGCCGGGGTGCGGGTGCTGGACCTGACCCGGGTGATCGCCGGGCCGGTCGCGACGCGCACGCTCGGACTGCTGGGCGCGGACGTGCTGCGGATCGACTCGCCGGGGCTGCCGGAGGCGGCCGACGCGTACGCGGACACCGGCTTCGGCAAGCGGTCGGCGCTGCTGGACCTGGCGGCGGCGGGGGACCGGGCGGTGTTCGAGGAGCTGCTGGCCGGGGCGGACGTGGTGGTGACGGGGTACCGGCCGGGCGCGCTGGAGCGGTACGGGCTCGGGGCGGCGGAGCTGCTGGAGCGGCGGCCGGGGCTGGTGGTGGCCCAGCTGTGCGCCTGGGGCTGGGACGGGCCGTGGGCCGGGCGGCGCGGCTTCGACTCGCTGGTGCAGGCCGGCTACGGGATCGCCGCGCGGTGTGCCGGTGCCGACGGGGTGCCGGGGGTGCTGCCGGCGCAGGCCCTCGACCACGGCACCGGATATCTGGTCGCGGCCGGGGTGCTGCGGGCGCTGGCGGAGGGGGGTGGGCGGGCCCTGCGGTTCTCCCTCGCGGGGACGGGGTCGTGGCTGGTCCGGGAGGTCCCGGCGGCCGGGCCGGGTGTACCCGGTTATGCGGCCGGGCCGTGGCTCCGTGAGACGGACTCGGGGTACGGGCGGCTCCGGTACGCGGTCAGCCCGTTCGGGGACTGGGCGGCGGGCCCGTCCCGCTGGGGCGCGGACCGGGCCGTCTGGCTTCCGCGGTAGCGCGACCGCGGGGCCCGCTGCTGGGGCTCCGCCCCAGGCCCCGCGCCTCAAACGCCGGCGGGGCTGGATGGGGCTCGGGTTCCGCCCCAGGCCCCGTGCCTCGAGCGCCGGCGGGGCTGGATGGGGTCGGGTCGGTGGGGTGTGTGCGGGCCCGCTGCTGGGGCTCCGCCCCGGGCCCCGCGCCTCAAGCGCCGGCGGGGCTGGATGGGGTCCCGCCGGTGGCGTGGCCGCGGGTCGTTTGCCAGGGCTCCGCCCCGGACCCCGCGCCTCAAGCGCCGGCGGGGCTGGATGTGGCTTGGGCTGGTGGGGTGGCCGCGGGTCGGTTGCTGGGGCTCCGCCCCAGGCCCCGTGCCTCAAGCGCCGGCGGGGCTGGATGTGGCTCGGGCTGGTGGGGTGTGTGCGGGCCCGCTGCCGGGGCTCCGCCCCAGGCCCCGCGCCTCAAGCGCCGGCGGGGCTGGATGGGGCTCGGGCTGGTGGGGTGTGTGCGGGTCGGTTGCTGGGGCTCCGC